>NZ_RZOI01000650.1:0-3437 GCF_004022645.1 Mesorhizobium sp. M4A.F.Ca.ET.020.02.1.1
GCCCGCTGAGGGGGGCGACGATGCGGACTGCGCGGTCGCGCAGCTTGATGTTGTCGGCTGTGAGGTTGACCATGTAGCCGTCATGGACATGGCCGAGATGGACGGCGGCGAGCGTCGACAGCATGTTGAGCGCGATCTTCTGGGCGGTGCCGGCACCCATGCGCGTCGAGCCGGCGATCAGTTCCGGCGGCGTCTCGAGCACGATCGCGACATCGGCCAGCCGGAAGAGCGGCGCATCTTTGTTGTTGGCGATGGCGATGGTCGCGGCGCCTCGGCTCCGCCCATCCTCGAGTGCGGCGACCGCATAGGGCGTCGAGCCGCTGGCGGAGATGGCGATCAGGCAGTCGCCCTCGCCGATTCCGGCGGCGGCGACCGCGGCCGAGGCCTCATCGGTGTCGTCCTCGGGTCCGCCGGCGAGTGTATGGAAGGCCTCGTCGCCGCCGGCGATCAGAATGGCGATGCGGTCGCGCCCGATGCCGAACGTGCCTGGCAGTTCCAGAGCATCGGCCAAGGCCATAAGGCCCGAGCTGCCGGCGGCCGCATAGGCGAGCCTGCCGCCACCCTTAAGACGGTCGGCGATAATTTCGGCGGCTGCCGCTATCGAAGGAATGGCGCCGCGCACGGCCCTGGCGGCCTCGATCTGCGCATCGGCGAGAAAGGAAAGGATGGCGTCCGGGGCCTGGATATCCAGCCCCTCGGCATTCTGGTGACGCGCTTCGGTGCGCTTCTCGGCCATCCGATGTCCTCCAACTGACAAAACAATACCAAAAAAATACCACTTGTCCACATCGATTAACGAATTCGTTGCCTCAAAATCGTCTTGCCGGCAAAATATCGTGGTCTTTCAATAAAATACGCCTTAATCTTTTTGAAAGCGAAATTAACTCTTGGCTATTGGTATTTTATTGGTATTATCCGTCCGGAGGAGAAATCGCGTGAATTTCGTACTTGGCATCGATGGCGGCGGCACCAGCTGCAGGGCGGCCCTTGCGACCGCTGACGGCGTCGTGCTTGGCCGCGCCAAAAGCGGCGCCGCCAACATCCGCACCGACCTCACCGGCGCCAGGACCAACATCGTCGAGGCGGCAAGGCAGGCCTTCGTCGCCGCCGGCAAGGATCCGGAACTCATCCCGCAAACGCCCGCCATTCTCGGCCTCGCCGGCGCCAATGTCGGCACTTACAGGCAGCAACTCGAAGCGATCCTGCCGTTCAGCGCCAGCCGCGTCGAGACCGACGCCGAGATCGCGCTGGAGGGTGCGGTCGGGCCCAGCGACGGCGCCATGGCCATCCTCGGCACCGGCACCGCCTATATGGCGCGCAAGGCGGGCAAGTCACGCGCCATTGGCGGCTGGGGTTTTCAGGTCGGCGACCAGGGCAGCGGCGCGCGCATCGGCCGCGACCTGCTGGAGCAGACACTGCTCGCCTATGACGGCATCCGTCCAGCCTCGCCGCTGACCGCGGCGATGCTCGCCGTCTTCCGCAACAACCCCGAGGACGTCGTCGAGTTCACCACCAATGCCAAGCCCGGCGATTTCGGCGGTTTCGCGCCAAAGGTCTTCGACCATGCCGCCAAGGGCGATCTTGTCGCCAACTGGATTCTCGACAAGGCGGTTGCCGATGTCGAAGCCTCGCTCGGGGCGCTCGATCTTGCCGGCAATGCGCCGCTCTGCCTGCTAGGCGGCCTGGCGCCGCTCTATGCGCCGCGGCTTTCGGCGCGCTACCAGGCTCTGCTGAAGCCGGCGCTCGACGATGCGCTGGGCGGCGCCGTGCAGATGGCGGTGCGCATCTTTGCGCGCGGTTCGGAGGTTGCCCAATGAGCGCCGCCGACCAGATTTTCGCCATGCTGAAGGAATCGTCGCAGAGCGGCGCGCCGCTCTATCTGCAGCTCAGGAAGAGCATCGAGGAAGCGGTCAACCGCGGCCTGATCGGGCCGGGCGACGCGCTGCCGTCGGAGCGCGACATCGCCAGCAAGGCCGACATCTCGCGCGTCACCGTGCGCAAGGCGGTGCAGGATCTGGTCAAGGGCGGCATCCTCGTCCAGCGCCACGGTTCCGGCACCTTCGTCGCGCCGCGCATGGAGCGCGTCGAGCAGTCGCTGTCCAGGCTCACCTCGTTCACAGAAGACATGGCGCGGCGCGGCATGGTGGTGCGCTCGGCCTGGCTCGATCGCGGCCTCTACGCGCCTTCGCCCGACGAGACAATGGTGCTCGGCCTGTCGTCGAACGAGCTGGTGGCGCGGGTGGCGCGCCTGCGCATCGCCAACGACACGCCGCTGGCGATCGAGCGCGCCGCGCTCTCGGCCAGCGTGCTGCCCGATCCCGAGGCGATCGGCACTTCGCTCTATGCCGCACTGGAAATGACCGGCAACCGGCCAGTGCGGGCGGTGCAGCGCATTTCCGCCGCTAATCTCGGCGATGGCGATGCGCGGCTGCTGGAAGTACCGCCCGGGATTGCCGGCCTGCATATCGAACGTATTTCCTATCTTGCGAGCGGCAAGGTGATCGAATTCACCCGCTCGATTTACAGGGGCGACGCTTACGATTTCGTCGCCGAACTCCGGCTGACCGGGCCGGGAGAGGAGAGCCGGCCATGAGCGCGACCATCACCCATATGCGGCGCGAGATCGAAGAGATCCCGGAAGCAACCGCCCGCCTGCTCGACGGTTCGGCGGCGGTGCTGACCGAGGCCGGGCGCGGTATCCGCGAGCGCGATCCGAGTTTCGTCGTCACCGTCGCGCGCGGCTCATCCGACCATGCCGCCACCTTCATGAAATACGCCGTCGAGCTGACCGCCGGCCTTGCCGTCGCCTCGGTCGGCCCGTCCATCGCCTCGATCTATGGCGCTAGGCTGAGGCTCGCCGGCTCCGCCTGCCTGGCGATCTCGCAATCGGGCAAGAGTCCCGACATCGTCGCCATGGCGGAGACGGCCAGGGCCGGCGGCGCGCTCACCGTCGCCATCACCAACACCGCCGATTCGCCGCTGGCGCGCGCCTCGGACTTTGCCATCGACATCCTCGCCGGACCGGAGCGCAGCGTCGCCGCGACCAAGACCTTCGTCAATTCGGCCGTCGCTGGCCTGGCGCTGATGGCGCATTGCACCGGCGACGAGGCGCTGCTTGCGGCATTGGCGCACCTGCCCGAGCATTTCGAGAAGGCAATCGCCTGCGACTGGATGGCGTTGGCCGGCCCACTGGAGACGCCGCGGTCGCTGTTCATCCTCGGTCGCGGCCCGTCGGCGGCGATGGCCAACGAGGCGGCGCTGAAATTCAAGGAGACCTGCGGCATGCATGCCGAAGCCTACAGCGCGGCCGAGGTCATGCACGGACCGCTGGCGCTGGTCGGGCCGGGCTTTCCGGTGCTGGCGCTCGCCGCCCGCGACGCTTCCGAACCCTCGCTCGCCGAGGCCGCCGACAGTCTCGCCCGCAAGGGCGCCGCCGT
>NZ_RZOI01000651.1:0-3422 GCF_004022645.1 Mesorhizobium sp. M4A.F.Ca.ET.020.02.1.1
GCGGCAGACGACGGCGCGCATGCGCTCCGAGCAGCTCTGGCGCGACCTGCGCGCCAAAAACGACTGGGCGGGTTTCCAGCCGGCGCTGGAAGGCGTGATCGCCCTGGTGCGCGAGGAAGCGGCCTTGCGCGCCGATGCGCTTGGGCTCGATCCCTATGACGCGCTGATGGAGCAATATGACCCCGGCAACCGCGCCGTCGACATCACGCCGGTCTTCGCGGAGCTGAAGGCCTTCCTCAAGGGCTTCGTGCCGGAGGCGCTGGCGTTGCAGGAGGAGCGGCTGGCGAAGCATCCGCTGAAGCCGCTTTCCGGCAACTATGCGATCGAGCGTCAGCGCGAGCTCGGCCTTGCCATGATGGCGGCGGTCGGTTTCGACCTCACCCATGGCTCGCTGTCGGTGTCGCATCACCCCTTCTGCGGCGGCGTGCCGAGCGACGTGCGCATCACCACCCGCTACAAGACCACCGATTTCCTGTCGGCGCTGATGGGCGTGCTGCACGAGACCGGCCATGCGCTTTACGAGCAGAACCTACCCAAGGCCTGGGCGCACTGGCCGCTTGGCAAGGCGCGCGGCATGGCCGTGCACGAAAGCCAGAGCCTGTTCGTCGAAAAGCAGGTCGGCCGCAATCCGGCCTTCTGGCGCTGGGCCCTGCCGGTGGTCGAGAAGCATCTCGGCGAGACCTGGTCGATCGACGACATCCTGCCGCATGTGCACCGGGTCGAGCGCGGCCTGATCCGCGTCGATGCCGACGAGGTCACCTACCCGCTGCATGTCATCCTGCGCTACGAACTGGAGCAGGAACTCGTCTCGGGACGGCTGGAGGTTGCCGACCTGCCCGAGGCCTGGGACGGCAGGATGCGCAACTATCTCGGCCTGTCGACCCTGGACAATCCAGCCGACGGACCGATGCAGGATGTGCACTGGCCGGGCGCCGCCTTCGGCTATTTCCCGTCCTATACGCTAGGTGCCATGATGGCGGCACAGCAATGGGCGGCGCTGACCCGTGAGCATCCGTCCGCCGACGACGACCTCGCCAGGGGCGACTTCAGCGCCATCAACGCCTGGCGGCGTGAAAGGATCTGGTCGCAGGGGTCGCGCTGGTCGACCCCAGACCTGCTCGAACGCGCCACCGGCGAGAAGCTCAATGCAACGTATTTCACGGAGCATCTGCGCAAGCGCTATGGCAACTGAGCCCGCCTGAAAGCACTGGCTGCCAACGATCTCGCCAAGAACTTTCCGATCAAGGCCGCCGACCTCGGCACCGACCTGCCGACGCCGACCATGGTGGACCGCGCCGGCCCGAACGGCGGCTTGCCGCACTGAACTGAATGAAAACCGAGGCGATTATTCAGCCGCGCCTTTGAAGGCGCTGGCGCCGGTCTCGAACTGCAGCTTGGCCAGCCGCGCATAGATGCCGCCCTTGGCGACCAGGCTCTGATGCGTGCCTTCCTCGACAATGCGGCCGCCTTCCATGACAAGAATCCGGTCGGCCTTCAGCACCGTCGCCAGCCGGTGGGCGATGACGATCGTGGTGCGGCCCTGCATGAGGCGCTCAAGCGCCGTCTGCACCAGCGTCTCGCTTTCGGCGTCGAGCGCCGAGGTCGCCTCGTCGAGCAACAGGATCGGTGCGTCGCGCAGGATGGCGCGGGCTATCGCCACGCGCTGGCGCTGGCCGCCGGACAGCGTCACCCCGCGCTCGCCGACCTGGCTCTCATAGCCCTTGTCCAGCTTGAGGATGAATTCGTCGGCGAGTGCTGCCTTCGCCGCCGCCTCGATCTCAACATCACTGGCGCCAGGCCGGCCGAAGCCGATATTGTCGCGAGCGCTGGCGGCGAAGATGGTGACGTCCTGTGGCACGATGGCGATGCGCTGCCTGATCGCCACCGGATCGGCCTCGCGCAAATCGATGCCGTCGATGACGATGCGGCCGGTCTCGGGGTCGTAGAAGCGCAGGATCAGCGAAAAGACGGTGCTTTTACCCGCGCCGGAAGGGCCGACGATGGCCACCGTCTCACCGGGCTTCACCTGGAAGCTGAGGCCATGCACGGCGGCACGGTCCGGGCGCGCCGGATAGGAGAAGGAGACGTCGTCGAAGCTGATCGCGCCTTTCGCCTTTGCCGGCAGCGGCCGCGGATCGGCGGGCGGCTGGATCGCCGGGCTCTCGGCCAGGATCTCGGTCAGCCGCTCGGCTGCCCCGGCCGCCTGTGCAAGCTCGCCCCAAACTTCCGACAGCGCGCCGAGCGCGCCGGCCGCGAACACCGAATAGAGCAGGAACTGGCCGAGCGTGCCCGGCGACATCGCGCCGGAGAGCACGTCGCGCGAGCCGAACCACAGCACCGCCACCACCGAGGAAAAGATCATGAAGATGGCGAAGAAGGTGAGGAAGGAGCGCGCGAAAACCGAGGCGCGCGCCGCCTCGAACGCGGCCTCCACGGCGCCGGAGAAGCGCCCGGTGACCAGCTTCTCGTTGGTGAAGGCCTGCAGGGTGCGCACAGCGCCGATCTGCTCGCTGGCATAGGCGGTGGCGTCGGCCAGCGTGTCCTGCGCCTGCCGCGACTTGCGCCTGACCGAACGGCCGAAGGCGACCAGTGGCAGCACGATGAGCGGGATGGCAGCGATGACCAGGCCGGACAGTTTCGGGCTGGTGAACACCATCATCGCCACGGCGCCGAGACCGAGGATGACGTTGCGCAGCGCCACCGAGGCGGTGGCGCCGACCGCCGACTTCACCTGCGTGGTGTCGGCGGCAAGACGCGACACGATCTCGCCCGACTGGGCCGTGTCGAAGAAGGCCGGCGACAGCGTCGTAACATGAGCGAAAACGTCGCGGCGGATGTCGGCGACCACCCGCTCGCCGAGGGTGATGACGAAATAATAGCGGCTGGCCGAGGCCGCAGCCAGCAATGCGGCCATCACCACCAGCATGGCGAAATATTCAGCGATGAATTTGGAATCGGAGGCGGAAAAGCCATGGTCGATCATACGGCGCACGGCCATTGGCAAGGCCAGCGTCGTTGCCGCCGCTACGACCAGCGATATGATCGCGCCGATGACCATCTTGCGGTAGCGGAAGATGTAAGGATAAAGGCGTCTCAGAGGGCCGAGCGAGCGTCTGCGCCCGTCTTCCTCGCCACTGATGTTCGCCATGACCGTTTCCTCTGGCCACCTTCGGCTATGCGCTTCGAATATGCGCGTGCCGCGGCCTTGTGATTCAATTCCGGCTGATGTATAGGCTCGCCGACCGTTTTAGAAGCCGCGGCTCCTCAATAGCTGCGGCTTCGAGTTTTAAAAAGGGGCGCATCGACGCAGGCCTTGGGCCCGTCGGCAGCGCCGGTAAGCCAGGAACAGAACCATGAAGACCGATATCCATCCCGACTACCACACCATCAAGGTCGTCATGACCGACGGCACCGAATACCTG
>NZ_RZOI01000652.1:0-3420 GCF_004022645.1 Mesorhizobium sp. M4A.F.Ca.ET.020.02.1.1
CCATAGGGCTGGCCGTTGAGCGCCTCCGCCGAGCCCGTGCGGGCCAGGAACAGGATGCCGGTGATCGCCGCCAGGACCGAACAGATGACATAGGCCAGGATCAGCTGACGGCGGGTGTTGATGCCGGAGAGCTGCGAGGCGCGGATGTTCGAGCCGACCGAATAGAAGTAGCGGCCGATCGTCGTCCTGTTGAGCAGCACCCACATGGCGACGAATATCAGGCCGGTGAACAGAACCGCCGGAGCCAGTCCCAGGATGCGCCCGTAGCCGAGAATGCGCTGGAAATCGTCAGGGATCTGCGTGACCGGCAGGCCGCTCGTCATGCTCAGGGAGACGCCAACGAGGCTGGTCGTCGTGCCGAGCGTCATCATGAAGGGCGGAACGTTGAGCATGGCGACGCCGAGACCGTTGATCAGCCCGATCACCACACTCGCGAGCAACCCGCCTGATATGGCAAGCGTCATGGCCATGAGCAAGGCATCGGGCGAGGAACCGAGGACCGATTTCAGGATCAGCGCCGTCACGACGCCGGCGAACCCGACCACCGAACCGACCGACAGATCGAGCCCGGCGGTGAGCAGCACCACGGCTTGCCCCATCGCAATGATGATCAGGAAGGTCGATTGCCGCGCGACATTGAAGATGTTGAGCGACGAGTAGAAGCGCTCCTCCTGAAGCGAGAAGAAGACGATCGCACCAACCAGCAGGAAGGGCAGGATGCCAAGATGGATGAAAGCAGCTTTCGTCCAGTTGGTCGGCGAGGACCGTGCGGCGGATTCGGAAGAGATTGCCACGTTCTTGGACCTTTCTAGTGCGACGATGTTTCGTCGATTGTGCCGAAGAAACCGTGCAGCACACGGCCTTCGGAAATGTCGGACTTTTCGATCTGGTCGACGATTTCGCCGTTGCGCACGACCAGCAGACGATGGCTGAGGTTCAGGACCTCCGGCAGGTCGGAGCTGACGATGATGACGGCTGCGCCGGCCTCGACCAGTTCCTTGATGAAGCCGTAGACCTCGACGCGCGCCGAGACGTCGATGCCGACCGTCGGCTCGTCGAACAGGAAGATGTCGGTCTCACGCCCCATCGCCTTGGCGATCATGATCTTCTGCTGGTTGCCGCCTGAATATTTCACCACCGGCTTGTCGAGCTCCAGCGGACGGACGCGCAGCCGCTCTCCCAGACGCTTGGCGAAGGTCCTTTCGCTTGCCGTCTTCAGCCAGCCGGACCATGAGAGCTCTGTCTGACCGAGGGAGGAAAGCGTCAGATTTTCCCGGGTCGGACGCAGCAGCATCAGGCCCTCATTGCGCCGGTCGGACGAGATGTAGGCGACGCCCATCTCCAGCAGCCTGGCAGGCGTGCGAACCGGAACGCTCTTGCCGCGCACTTCCACCGTTCCGGAGCGCACCGGCTCGAGCCCGAAGATCGAGCGGATCATTTCCGACTTTCCACAGCCGACGAGGCCGGAAAGACCGACGATCTCCCCAGCGCGAACCGCGAAGGAAGCGTTGGACACGCAGCCGGTCAGGGTCGTCAGGTTCTTGACCTCCAAAACGACTTCGCCTGGTGTGTGGGCTATCTCAGGATAGAATTTCTCGAACGAACGACCCGTCATCAGCTCCACGAGCGACTTCTGCGTGGTGGTTGCCACGTCGACGGTTTTCACGAAGCGGCCATCGCGCATGATGGTGACGCGATCGCCGATGGCCTCGATCTCCTTCATCCGATGCGTGATGTAGATGATGCCGACACCTTGCGCGCAAAGCTGCCGGACCAGGCCGAACATGGATTCGGTTTCTTTTTGCGAGAGCGACGCCGTCGGCTCGTCGAGGATGAGAACCCGCGGGTCGGTCAGCAGGGCCTTGGTCATCTCGACCATCTGCTGCTCCGCGCGCGACAGGCGCGCCACCATCGCCTGGGGATCGATGGCGAAGCCGAAACGCGACAGCGCCTCGGCCACCCTCGTACGGCGCTCCGCGATCCTGACAAACCCGTAACTGTTGGGCTCCGCCCCGAGGAAGATGTTTTCTTCCACGCTGAGATGCGGCGCCAGGCTGAACTCCTGGAACATTGCGGCGACGCCATGCGCGCGGGCGTCCTGGACGTCGCGAAACCTCAACTCCTTGCCGTCGATCGCGAGCGAACCCTGGTCTGGCGGAATGCGCCGGCGATCACGTTGATCAGCGTCGATTTTCCCGCACCGTTCTCGCCGAAGACGACGTGAACCTCGCCTCGCCTCAGATCGAAATCCATTGTGTCGAGAGCTCGCACGGCGCCGAACCGCTTCGAGATGCCGCTCACCGCCAAAAGCGGGGGCGCCATTTCGGGCGACTGCGCGCCTTGGCTCTCATTCACAAGGGTCGCGGCTGCGGCCATTGTCCCTGTACTCCCGTTTGTGCCGTCATCCCCTGACGGTGTCCCCGCGCCTGTTGCCGGCGCTCGCGGGACAGTGGTTCAGTTTCTAGCCATGGACGCCGAGTATCCAGCCCGTCGCGGCAAGATTCTTCTCGGCGTAGCGTCGCGGCGCGTCTTCGAGCGTCGTTGCCATGATGTCGTTCCAGCGATTGAGGAAGGCATGCCAGGCAATCAATCCCGCAATCACGACGATGGCCACCTCGCTGAAATGCTCGCGCAAGTCGGCCACGTCGGCATCGCGCGATTCACCGGGCATGCGCGCCGCGTTGCGGCAGAGCCGCAGCAGCGCCCGCTCGCGCGCATCATAGACGTCCGACGTCTCGAAGTCGCGAACCGCGAGCAGTTTGTCTTTCGCCAGGCCCAGTTCCTCGGCGCCGCAGGCCAGATGGGCCGCGCTGTACATCGCCCCCGAGAAAAGGCTGAAGGCGAAGCCGACGAGACGGCGCACCGGCTGTTCGATGTCATCAGGATACCACAAGGCGTCGGCGCATTTGCCCATCGCGCCCAGCAGCGCCGGGTCGCGAGCAAGCGTCAGGAAGCTGTTCGGCACGTAGCCGTGGTCTGCCTGTATCGCCGAAATCACGTCGGCGAGCCGCGGAGCGTCGCTTGCACTCAGCGGGTCTATTCTCGCCATGGCCCGATCCTTTCCGACGGCTTCAGCGATCGAGATGCCAGCCCAGGCTTTTCAGGTTCGCTTGCGCCCATTCAAAAGGCACGTCCTCTAGGCGCGTCTTGGCGATCTCGTTCCATTTGTTCAGGAAGGCCATGAAGCAGATCAGCCCAACGATGAAGGTCACCACTTCGAGGCTGAAATGCGCCTTCAAATCCTCGACGTCCTTGTCCGTCACTTCACCGGGGATTCGCGCCGCGTGCCGGCAAAGCCTGAGCACGGCGCGCTCGGCGTTCGAATAGACCGGCGATGTCTCGTAATCGAAGATCGCCTCTATCTTCTCGCGCGGCAGGCCAAGCTCCTCGGCGCCGCAAGCGCAATGGGCGGAACTGTAG
>NZ_RZOI01000653.1:0-3417 GCF_004022645.1 Mesorhizobium sp. M4A.F.Ca.ET.020.02.1.1
GCGCTGCGCCACCACCTGCCGGGCAACCATCTCGTCCTCGAGGATGACGAGCTTCTCGATCAGGATCGCCGCCTGCAGCGTGTCGAGGCGCGAATTGATGCCGACGCGGATGTTGTCGTACTGCGTTTCGCCCTTGCCGTGGAAGGCGAAGGATCTGAGCTTGTCGGCCATCGCATCGTCATTGGTGAACATCGCGCCGCCGTCGCCGTAGCAGCCGAGCGGCTTCGCCGGATAGAAGCTGGTCGAGCCGACATGGCCGAAGGAACCGCAGAACTTGCCGTCGACTGAGCCGCCGATCGACTGGGCGGCATCCTCGATCACCATCAGGTCCTCGCGCTTGGCGATCGCCATGATCGCTTCGTAGTCTGCGGCGAGCCCGAACAGGTCGACCGGTATGATCGCCTTCGGCTTCAGCCTGCCTTCCTTCCTGATCATCGCGATCGCCGCCTCGAGGCTGGCGATGTCGATGTTGTAGGTGTCGGGATCGACATCGACGAATACCGGCTCGGCCTTGGCGAGCGCCACAACTTCGGCCGTCGCCGCGAAGGTAAAGCTCGGCACGAACACCGCATCGCCCGGGCCGATGCCGGCCGCAAACAGCGGCAGCAGCAGCGCGTCGGTGCCGTTGGCGCAGGCCACGACATGCTTGGTGCCGACATAGGCCGCGAGTTTGTTCTCGAATTCGGTGACCTGAGGCCCGAGGATATAACGGCCTTCGTCGACGACGCGGTCGATCGCGGCCTTCAACCGGTCGCGGATACGTTCGCGCTGCGCGCCGAGATCGATGAACTGCATGTCTGCCTCAAGGGGTTGGTGCGTGTCGCCAAGGGCAAGCGGCGGGGGCATGACGCGCACAGAAACAACAACTTAACCGCCGCTGGTACCAGACTTGGACAATCCGAGAAAGCCAGCCCGGGGGCATGGCGACCTGTCGGGATGTCGCAGCCTGTTACCGCCGATCTCTCCTGCTTCTCCGCAAGGTGCCGGAAATCCGGCCTTTGCAGGGTGCAATCAGCGCCTTTTCTCGCGCCTTTTCGGCCGGTGGAAACATAAAGTGATCAGCCGGCTGGGCGGCTTTGCCGCCGGATGGACGGCCGATCAGGCGATTTCATGGCGCCAGGGCGGATTGGCGCCGGCGCGCGACACCGTCACCGCCGCCGCCTTGGCGCCGAGCGCCAGCGCCTGGCGGATCGCGTCTTCCGACAGGTCGCCGATCGCCGCCTTGGTGAGCAGGCCCTGTTCGTGCAGCGAGGCGAGGATGCCGGCATTGAACGTGTCGCCGGCGCCGACCGTGTCGACCACCGCCACCTTCTGCGGCGTCACCGTGACCTTGTGGCTCTTGCTGTAGCCGACCGCGCCCTCGCTGCCATGGGTGACGACGATCAGCTTCGGTCCGCGATCCAGCCAGTTGCGGATGACGTCCTCATGCGAGCCGGCTTCGTCGAACCAGTTGAGGTCCTCGTCCGACAGTTTCACGATGTCGGCCATCGCCATCATCTCGCGGATGCGCCGCAGGTGCTTTGCCTTGTCGGGGATGAAGTTCGGCCGGATGTTGGGGTCGAGCATCATGACGCGACTGTTGTGCTCGCGCCGCATGAACTCCTCATAGGCCGATCCCGCGGGCTCGGAGATCAGGCTGATGGCGCCGAACAGCATCGCCTCGATCTCGGCGCCGAGGCTCGGCAGATCCTCGATGGTGAGCATGCGTCCGGCGGTGTTCTCGTCGTAGAAGGTGTAGGTCGCCTGGCCGTTGGTGAGCCGCACGAAGGCGAGCGTCGTCGGCCTTGGCGAGGTGTGGGCATAGGTGGAGCTGACCTTGCTTGCCCCGAGCGCTTCGCGGAACTGGCCGCCGAACAGGTCCGACGACAGGCCGGAAAAGAAGCCGGCCGGCGCGCCGAGCCGCCCGAGCGCGATCGCCGTGTTGAAAACCGCGCCGCCGACATAGGGCGCGAAGGCCGGCTCGCCCTCGGTCGTCGTGCGCGGCAGCATGTCGATCAGGGCTTCGCCGCAGCAGAGGATCATGATGTCTGGCTTTCCGGCGGATAGATCACGCCTTTGCGGATGATGATGTTGGCATAGAGACGGGGCTCGCTGGTGGCGACGATGGCGTGCGCGGCCTTGACCCGGGCATAGAAGTCGGCGCCGGCCAGCGCAACCACCTTGTGGCCGGGCGCGCGCCTGGCGCAGACCGCTTCCATCTCATGGTGGACCGGATCGGCAAGCGCCGGATCGCCCTTGACCGAGGCGCGAAACAGCGCCTCTGGCACGGCGTCGTCCACCGGCAGCACGCTCAGAATGGCGTCGAGCACGGGGACCAGATGATGGCCGTCGGCGCGGATCAACCGATGCGCCTGCTGCTCGGCCGGGTAGTTGCCGTCGACAAGCGCGATTTCGTCGCCATGGCCCATGGCGCGCAGCGTCGCCAGAAGCTCCGGGCCAAGCAGCGACGGGATGCCGATCAGCATTCAGGGGCTCCTGGAAATGGTGGTCGAGCCGATCAGGAAGCGCTCGGACAGGGGCAGGCTGGCGCCGCCAAGTGCCCGAGCGTGGATGCCGACGGTTCCTTCGCGCACCGCCGGCAACTTCAGGCCTTCGCCGTCGATCGTGCCGACGGCCACCCTCACAGCATCGACGAGACGGCCGCGCACCGACAGCGGCATCCAGCCGTCGATCACCGCCGCCTCGAAATCGATGACCGAGGAGGCCGCGACGATAGCGTAGGCCAGCGCCTGCGCGGCTCCGGCGATCCATATGTCGAGCTCGGGACCGATGTCGCCCCAGTCCTCGGGCGACGTCCACAGATGCGAGGCCTCGACGCCGCGCGCGTTGAGCGCCTTCTCCAGCATGGCGATCGACGCCACGTCGATGAGCTGGGTCGGCTTGCCGTCGGGCCCCGGAACCGGCATCGAGCCCAGCGCGCCGGCATTGCCGGTCGGCCCGCCGAACAGCCGGCCGTTGAGCACGATGCCGCCGCCGGCGAAGGCGCCGATGTAGAAATAGACGAAGTCGCGCGCAGCACCGGCCTGGCCGAAGACAAGCTCGGCGCCACAGGCCGAGGTGGCGTCGTTCTGCAGGTAGACCGGGAAGTCGCACTGCGCCTGGATGTCGGAACGGATGTCGCGGTGGCGCCATTCGTCCATGATCTCGCGCGGCGCGCCGGCGGTGTCGGCCCAGTTCCACAATTCGAACGGCATGGCGATGCCGAGCCCGGCAATGCGCTTGTCCTGCGCCTGGGTGAGCTCGCCGCGCATCCTGGTCATGCCGGTCAGCGCGAATTCCACCGTCTCGCGCGGCGCCGGATAGCGGTAGGAGTGCTGCAGCATCGAGCGCACATTGCCGAGGAAGTCGATCAGCACCAGCTCGGCGCTGCGGCGGCCGATCTTGAGGCCGATGAAGAAGGCGCCTTCCGGGTTGAGC
>NZ_RZOI01000654.1:0-3413 GCF_004022645.1 Mesorhizobium sp. M4A.F.Ca.ET.020.02.1.1
CCAGCCAGCCCAAGTATTTGTTTTGACGCAATTCCGAACGGAAAGCCGCCGCGCGCCTTTCCCGGAATTGCTGCAGGGAGGCCATGACATGGCAACCGCAACCGTCACCGCAGGATCGATACCGGCACGGCTGGCGGCACCCGCCCTGCCGGCCGACCATATGCCGGTTCGCCGCGTCATCGCCTTCCTGGCGATGGTGTTCGGCATGTTCATGGCGATCCTGGACATCCAGATCGTCTCGGCCTCGCTGGCCGAGATCCAGGCGGGCTTGAGCGCCAGCTCGGACGAGATCCCGTGGGTGCAGACGGCCTATCTGATCGCCGAGGTGGTGATGATCCCGCTGTCCGGTTTCCTCAGCCGGATGCTGTCGACGCGGGTCCTGTTCACGATCGCTGCCGCCGGCTTCACCGCGGCCAGCGCGCTGGCCGCGACCGCCACCAACATCGACCAGATGATCGTCTACCGCGCCATCCAGGGCTTCATCGGCGGCGGCATGATCCCCAGCGTCTTCGCGGCCGCCTTCACCATCTTCCCGCCGTCGCGCCGCGCCGTCGTCTCGCCGATGATCGGCCTAGTGGCGACGCTGGCGCCGACGATCGGCCCGACGGTCGGCGGCTATATCAGCCACGCGATGTCCTGGCACTGGCTGTTCCTGATCAATGTCGTGCCCGGCATATTGGTGGCGACGGCGGCCTGGACGCTGATCGATTTCGACAAGCCGAACCTCAAGCTGTTCTCGAAGTTCGACTGGTGGGGCCTCGCCGGCATGGCTGCCTTCCTCGGCTGCATGGAGTATGTGCTGGAGGAAGGCCCGAACAACGACTGGCTGCAGGACCAGGCGGTGTTCATCTGCGCCGCCGTCATGAGCATCGGCGCGGTGCTGTTCTTCTGGCGCGCCTTCACCGCCGAGGAGCCGATCGTCGACCTGCGCGCCTTCACCAACGTCAACTTCGCCTTCGGCTCGCTGTTCTCCTTTGTCGTCGGCATCGGCCTCTACGGGCTCACCTATCTTTATCCGGTGTTCCTCGGCCGCATCCGCGGCTACGATTCGATGATGATCGGCGAAGCGCTGTTCGTCAGCGGCCTGGCGATGTTCTTCACAGCGCCCGTTGCCGGCATCCTGTCGAACAAGATCGATCTCAGGCTGATGATGATGATCGGCTTCTTCGGCTTCGCCACCGGCACATGGTGGATGACGCATCTCACCGCCGACTGGGATTTCTACGAGCTGCTCATCCCGCAGATCCTGCGCGGCTGCTCGATGATGCTGTGCATGGTACCGATCAACAACATCGCGCTCGGCACGTTGCCGCCGGAGCGGCTGAAGAATGCGTCGGGTCTGTTCAACCTGACCCGCAACCTCGGCGGCGCCGTCGGCCTTGCCGTCATCAACACGGTGCTGATCGACCGCAACGCCTTCCACTATGCCAGGCTCGCCGAGCACGTGCAGTGGGGCAGCGCCGAAGCGCAGCAGAAGTTGCAGAACATGACCATGAACTTCGAGCAGACCGCCGGTCTCGACGCCACCAAGGCGGCGATCTCCAAGCTGTCCGGCATGGTCCAGCAGCAGGCATCGCTGCTGTCCTTCATGGACGTGTTCTACATGCTGACGGTGCTGTTCGCTACGCTCGGTCTGTTCGTCCTGTTCATCCGCAAGCCGGCCGACCAGGCCGGCGGTAGTGGCGGAGGCCATTGAGGCGCGCCGGAACCCCCGCCTGGCGCCCCTCGTGCATGACCCCGGAAATCGGCGACGATTCCGGGGTCATGCTTTAAGTCCACCTGTTTGGCGGCGACGGCGTCGGTGGCGATCGTGCCCTGGATGAGAGCCATCCGACCTGGTTTCTGCTGAAGTGGTTTCAGCTAAAGTTCCGGCATGAACGTCCTGATTCTCGGCGCGACCGGCTTCATCGGGTCCGCCGTCACAAGAAGACTTGCGGGGGAAGGCCACCAGGTCACGGGGCTTGGACGCGAGCCGGCGCGCGCGGCGCTGAGGATGCCGCAGGTCCGCTGGCTGAAGGCCGATCTCGCCGGCATGACGCGGAGCGTGGACTGGCAGACCGCGCTGTATGGCCAGCGGGCCGTGGTCAATTGCGCCGGCGCCCTGCAGGACGGGCTCGCCGATGACCTGACGGCCACCCAGGAAAAAGCGATGCTCGCTCTCTATGAGGCCGCGCGCGACCGGGAATTGCTGATCGTCCAGATCTCGGCGGACACAGCGGGAACCGGCCCCGACCTGCCCTTTCTCGACACCAAGAGGCGGGCCGACGGGGCGCTCGCGGCAAGCGGGGTGCGCCATGTCATCCTGCGGCCGGCGCTGGTGCTCGGCCGCAATGCGCATGGCGGCTCCGCCTTGTTGAGGGCGCTCGCTGCCTTCCCGTTGGCGATCCCTTTGGCTTACGCCGACAGCCCGGTCACGACGGTCGCGCTCGACGACGTCGCCGGCGCAGTCAGCGCCGCGATCGGCGGCGTCTTGCCCTCCGGCTCGGACCTCTCGCTCGCCGGCGATGAAGGCCTGACGCTGAAGGACCTTGTGCTTTTGCATCGCAACTGGCTCGGCTTGCCCCCGGCTCCTGTGTTTGCCGTTCCGCCGATGGCCGCATGGCCGGTGACGTGGCTGGCCGATCTCGCCGGCCGGCTCGGCTGGCGCTCGCCGCTCCGCTCGACCGCACTTGCGGTGATGGCGGGCGGTGTCGAAGTGCGGCGGCAGCCAGGGTCAGACCAGCGCCTTTCGTCGGCGGCCGAGACGCTCGCCGCCGCCCCTTCGGGCGTGCAGGATCTATGGTTCGCCCGCCTCTATCTGCTGAAGGCGCCGATCATCGTCGCGCTGGCGCTGTTCTGGCTGGTATCCGGCCTCACGCCGTTCCTGGCATTCGAGGCGGCGCGCAGCCATTTCGCAAGTTTCCTGCCTGGCCATGCCGCGGGCGCGATGGTGGCGGTGACGTGTCTTGCCGACATCGCACTGGGCCTTGCGGTGCTCTTCCGGCCCTGGGCGCGGCGCGCCCTGATCGGCATGCTGGTGCTGACGCTCGCCTACCTGCTTGCCGCTACATTCGCGGAGCCCGCGCTCTGGCTCGATCCGCTCGGCCCCCTCGTCAAAGTGGTGCCGTCGATCCTGCTGGCGCTCACGGCCCTTGCCATTCTGGACGAACGCTGATGGCGCTGGAAGACGTGCTACGGCTTGTCCATGTGCTCGGCTCGACGGTGCTGTTCGGAACCGGCATCGGCATCGCCTTCTTCATGGCGATGGCCGTCAGGACCCGCGACCCCCGCATCATTGCCCATGTCGCCGGCATCGTGGTGGTCGCCGATACCATCTTCACGGCGACTGCCGTGATGCTGCAGCCGCTGACCGGGTACGGGTTGGCGCGCGTCGTCGGCTGGCCGCTCAACGAAGGCTGGATCCTGCTGTCACT
>NZ_RZOI01000655.1:0-3408 GCF_004022645.1 Mesorhizobium sp. M4A.F.Ca.ET.020.02.1.1
ATTGGGCAATAGTATGCGCTGCACCTTGTCCCTGCCCCAACGGCCCCAGGCCTCCGGCGAACACCATCCCCGATCGAGAAGCGGTTCGAGCTCACCGCCGGCGGCGGCGCTGAGCCATCGATTGGAAAGCAACAGAGGCTGCGAACAGTCCGACTTAGGCAAGCGATACAGGCGGCGAAGCGGGTCGTCACTGACCAGCCGCGCGCCGACCGCGCTCAGCCGGCTGTCCCATGCCGCGAGCTCGGTAGCGTCGTAGCCGCGGCGATCCACCAGCACCGCGTCGAAATTGTAGCCGGCTGACAGTTCGGCCAGGGCGCAGGGCGAGTCTGCGGTCTTCAGCAGGAGTTGCAGGTGTGACAGATTTTCGCTTCCCCGCGAGCCGCCGTAACTCCAGTGCCTGGAACTGCCCGGAGCGCTGAAGACAAAGGGCAATAAATGGTTGTAGGGCTCGAAGCCGCGGATCGTGGGCGCTTCGGGCCAGGCCGCCATCGGCAGCTGGAGAATCCGCCGCAGCCCTTCAGAATCCGCCACCGCCAAAGTCGCGCGGATGCTTGTCATCTCCGTGGCAAAAGCCGGCTGGCGCTGCAAGGCGTGCTGCTGTCGGGCAAACAGCGCAAAGCTGCCAATGCTGTTCACAAGCACCAGGACAACGAGAGCTACCGCGGCTATCACGCCGCCGATCGAACGGCCGAACCTGGATCGCAGCCGGAGCACCACCCGCTGCCATAACCTGAAGAACACCAGCAGCGCCGCGAATGCAAAGAACGGCGCGATGCGATTCTGTGCGCGGATCTCCGGCCTCATCAACAGATTGAAGATCAATCCCAGACCGAAGGGCGCACAATAGATCATGCAGAAGACGAGATATGCGTTCAATGTCGGCGTCAGGCCTCCGTAGGCCGGCCGGACACCAGGACCGCGCCTTCGCAACAGCAATGAACCAAACAGGGCGGCCAGCAATGCGAAAGCGGACAGGACGGGGCCAGGCCAGGCGTCCGTCCCCTCGGTCTTGCCGCGGATGGCCATGTAATCACGCAGTGCATTCCGCGCGACGCCGAATGGCTCCAGCCCGATGATCACGTCGGAGATACGAAAACCATAGAGCGGCTGGTCGGCTGCTGTTCTTGCTGGGAAGCCAGCGTCGCCTGGCGTGACCGCGACGAAGAACGCCAGGATTGGCACCAGCACGGCCAGCGTCACGCCAGCCGGCAGTGCCATGGCCGGCAGATAGCGCCAGTCCCGCTCCTGCGTGGCCAGGGCCAGCCCGACAAACCCCCAGGTAAGCAGGGAAAAGAAGCTGTAGTAGATTCCGGACGTGGCGATAACCATGCAGCATGCGAGCGTGACCGGATCCTTGACCATGCCGGTCGGCGACCGATTGCGAACGGCCATGACAATGCGAGGCAGGATCAGGAACGCAAGCGGCGCCGCATAATAGGCGGCGAGATAGTCATGCCCGGTCGAACGCTCTGCGAAATAGGGAATGAACGCAAAAGCGAAAGCGCCCGCGAGGCACCACCAGGGCCGTATCTGAAAGCTGCGCAGAGCGCAGAAGGCAGCCGCGAAGTTCACCGCGACGATGATGACGAAATATACATTGGCGCCAACGATCACGTCGCCGGTCAGGCGAGTGGTCAGAAATTGCACGACGCGTTCGGTAAGGTCGGTGAAAGGAAAGCCGAGCAGATCCAGCCGATCGGGAAAACCCACCGCATCCGTTCGAAAAATATGCGGCCAGTCGAGAAATAGCCTGCCGTGAAGCAGCAGGAAAGTACGATCGCCCCACAGACCAGTCGGGACGCCGAATCTCATGAATGGAACACCCGCCATCAGCCAGGCGAGCAGAATTCCCAAACAAAGGAGAAGTACAGGCCGCCTTCCAAGATCGGCGAAGAATGCGCTAGTGTATCGGATCATACGAGAGGCCAATCGCATGATGTCGACCACTAGCATGAACGCCATGGGCTGTCATGGAGCCTGATCCGGCGCTCGCTCACCAGCAAATCCTGAGTTCGCGGGCGCTGCGCAAGCTGATCCTTGAAGAATCACATCGCGCCCATGTCGGGCACATTGGCTCGGCCCTGTCCGTGGTGGATCTTCTCGCAGCACTTTATGGCGGAGCCATGCGACTGAACGCACCGGACGATCCGGATCGCGATCGTTTCGTTATGGGAAAGGGGCACGCGGCGCTTGCGCTCTACGCCGCCCTGTTCTTGCGCGGATGGCTAAGCCGCGCCGAACTGGCAAGCTATTGCGCCGATGATTCCCGCCTGGGCGTGCACCCGACCCATCACCTCCCAGGCGTCGACTTCTCGACCGGCTCGCTCGGCCTTGGCCTGTCGATCGGCGTCGGATCGGCGCTCGCCGCGCGCCTGCTCGGCAAGGACCGCCGCACCTATGTGCTGCTGTCCGATGCGGAATGCAATGAAGGATCGACCTGGGAAGCGGCGATGTTTGCCGGGCATCATCGGCTCACGAATTTGATTGTCGTCGTCGACGTCAATGGACAGCAGGCGCTTGGCCCGACCGCCGAGATCATGAACCAGGCACGGATGCCGGAACACTGGGCAAGTTGCGGCTGGACGGTCCGGGAGGTGGATGGACATGCGCCAGCGGCGGTTCGCGAGGCGCTGCGTCCGCATCGCCAGGAGCCGTTGGTGGTGCTGGCGCGGACCGTGTCGGGGCGCGGTGTGAGTTTCATGGAGCGCCAGGTGCGCTGGCACTATTTGCCGATGTCGGACGAAGACTTTGCCATCGCCCTGGCGGAGAGCGAGGCGCTGCAGTGAGGCGCGAGTTCATCGCCAAGCTCTGCGAACTCGCCGCGCGCGATCCGCGCATCATGTTGCTGACCGCAGACCTCGGCTTCTCTGTCGTGGAGCCCTTCGCGCAGGCCTATCCGGACAGATTCGTCAATGTCGGTGTCGCCGAGCAGAACATGATTGGCATCGCAACGGGTCTGGCGGAAGCCGGATTTCTTCCGTTCTGCTATTCGATCGCGACCTTTGCGACGCTGCGGCCTTACGAATTCATCCGCAACGGTCCGGTTGCGCACGAACTGCCCGTCCGCATCGTCGGTGTTGGCGGCGGCTTCGACTACGGCACGGGCGGCTCGACGCATCACAGCCTTGAGGACATTGCCGTCATGCGTGCGCTGCCTGGTATGATGGTTCTCGCGCCGGTCGATGGACCTCAGGCCGCCGCGGCGCTGGACTGCGTGTGGTCGGCGCCGTCCCCGGTCTATTTCAGGCTGGGCAAGGACAGTCCGCAGGGCGCGATCTCTGGCGGTCGATTTGAACTCGGGCGGGCTCAGACCATGCGTCGAGGCGCCGACGTGCTGCTCATTTCAACGGGTGCTCTGGCTGCGGAAACTATGACCGCTGCCGAGACGCTGGCAAGCGGCGGCGTGCA
>NZ_RZOI01000656.1:0-3408 GCF_004022645.1 Mesorhizobium sp. M4A.F.Ca.ET.020.02.1.1
GCCCTATTCCCCTACTCCCGTACTGCCTTTCACTATGCTGCCAGATCGCGCAGCACGTATTGCAGGATGCCGCCGTTCTTGAAGTAGTCGAGCTCATCCAGCGTATCGATGCGGCAGATGATCGGCACGTTCTTCACCGTGCCATCGCCATAGGTGACCTTGGCGCCCATCTTCTGGCGCGGCTTGATGGCGTCCAGCCCGTCAATCTCGACCAGCTCGTCACCCTTGAGGTTGAGGGAAGCCCATGAGGTGCCGTCCTCGAAGACGAAGGGGATGACGCCCATGCCGACCAGGTTCGAGCGGTGGATGCGCTCGAAGGACTGAGCGATGACCGCGCGGACACCAAGGAGGTTCGTTCCCTTGGCCGCCCAGTCGCGCGACGAGCCGTTGCCGTATTCGACGCCGGCGAAGATGACCAGCGGCACGCCTTCCTTCTTGTACTCCATCGCGGCGTCGTAGATCGACATCTCCTCCTTCGAGGGGTAGTGGATGGTGTAGCCGCCCTCGCGGCCGTTCTCGCCCAGCATGTGGTTGCGGATGCGGATGTTGGCGAAGGTGCCGCGCATCATCACCTCGTGATTGCCGCGCCGCGTGCCGTACTGGTTGAAGTCGGCGACGCCGACGCCATGTTCGGTCAGGTACTTGCCGGCCGGCGAGGCGGCCTTGATCGAGCCCGCCGGCGAGATGTGGTCGGTGGTGATCTTGTCCCCGAAGAGGCCGAGCACGCGCGCGCCCTTGATGTCGCCGATCTTGCCGAAGCCCGAGGTCATGCCGGCGAAGTAGGGCGGGTTCTGCACATAGGTCGAGCTGTCGTCCCAGGCATAGGTCTGGCCTTCCGGCGCCTTGACCTTCTGCCAGTATTCGTCGCCCTTGAAGACGTCGGCATATTTGCGGGCGAACAGCTCGCGCGTGACGTTCTTCTCGATGAACTCCTGGATCTCGGCCGCGCTCGGCCAGATGTCCTTGAGGTAGACCGGTTTGCCGTCGCTGCCTTCGCCGAGCGGCTCGGTGGTCAGGTCCTTGGTCACCGTGCCGGCCAACGCATGGGCGACGACCAGCGGCGGCGACGCGAGATAGTTCGCCTGCACGTCCGGCGAGACGCGGCCCTCGAAGTTGCGGTTGCCGGACAAGACCGCGGCAGCAATCAAGCCTTTGTCATTGATTGTCTTGGAGATCGGCGCCGGCAGCGGGCCGGAATTGCCAATGCAGGTGGTGCAGCCGAAGCCAACCAGGTTGAAGCCGATCTGGTCGAGCTCCTGCTGCAGGCCGGATTTTTCCAGGTATTCGGCGACCACCTGGCTGCCTGGCGCCAGCGAGGTCTTCACCCACGGCTTCTGCTTCAGGCCGACGCGGTTGGCGTTGCGGGCGAGCAGCCCGGCGCCGATCAGCACGCTCGGGTTCGAGGTGTTGGTGCACGAGGTGATGGCGGCGATGACGACGTCGCCATGGCCGAGATCGTGGTCGGTGCCTTCGACCGCGTAGCGCTTGGAGATCTCGGCGGCCTTCTTGTACTCGGTCTCCATCGCCTTGGCGAAGCCGGCCGGAATGCCTTCCAGCGCGACGCGGCCCTCAGGGCGCTTCGGGCCTGCCATCGACGGCACGACGTCGCCGAGATCGAGCTCGAGCAGGTCGGTGAAGACCGGGTCGGCGGAGCCGGCGTCGCGCCACATGCCCTGCGCCTTCGAATAGGCCTCGACCAGCGCGATGCGGCTTTCCTCGCGGCCGGACATCGTCAGATACCGGATGGTCTCGCTGTCGACCGGGAAGAAGCCGCAAGTGGCGCCATATTCCGGCGCCATGTTGCCGATGGTGGCGCGGTCGGCCAGTGTCATGTTGGATAGGCCGGGGCCGAAGAACTCGACGAACTTGCCGACAACGCCCTTCTTGCGCAGCATCTGGGTGACGGTAAGCACGAGGTCGGTGGCGGTGACGCCTTCCTTGAGCTTGCCGGTGAGGCGGAAGCCGATGACCTCGGGCAGGAGCATGGAAACCGGCTGGCCAAGCATCGCCGCCTCGGCCTCGATGCCGCCGACGCCCCAGCCGAGCACGCCGAGGCCGTTGATCATGGTGGTGTGCGAATCGGTACCGACGCAGGTGTCGGGATAGGCGGTGGTCTCGCCGTCCTCGCTGTTCGTCCAGACGACCTGGCCAAGATATTCGAGGTTGACCTGGTGGCAGATGCCGGTGCCGGGCGGCACGACGCGGAAGTTGCGGAAGGCCTGCTGGCCCCATTTCAGGAACTTGTAGCGCTCCTCGTTGCGCTCATACTCGAGCTCGACATTGCGGGCGAAGGCCATCGGCGTGCCGAACTCGTCGACGATGACGGAGTGGTCGATGACGAGGTCGACCGGCACCAGCGGGTTGATCTTTTCCGGATCGCCGCCGAGCGCCTTGATGCCGTCGCGCATGGCGGCCAAATCGACCACCGCCGGAACGCCAGTAAAATCCTGCATCAAAACGCGGGCCGGACGGTAGGCGATCTCGACGCCGGCGGTGCCCTTGTCGGTCAGCCAGCCGGCCACCGCCTGGATGCTCTCCTTGGTGACGGAGCGGCCGTCCTCGTTGCGCAGAAGATTCTCCAGCAGCACCTTCATCGAATAGGGCAGCCGGGCAATGCCGGCGAGGCCGTTCTTCTCGGCCTCGGTAAGGTCGAAATAGACATAGTCAGCGCCACCCGCGGTCAGGGTGCGGCGGCATTTGAAACTGTCGAGGGATTTTGACACGTGCGATCCGTCCTTGTCTGTTCAGCCTGAAAGGGAACGGACGCCGATGGCATGCAATCACGCGCAAAGGTGCGGGTACGGCCATTTCCGCTGTCCGCTCCCAAGCAACCCGAGCCGTTCAAGGCGGCGCGTGCGCTGGTTCGGCGCCAATTCTGTTCCCGCGCCGACCGCTGGCACGGATGATCCGCATATAGAGAATTTCCTGGAATAGTTCTAGACAGTCGAAAGGCAAATTTGTGCGATGCGGCGACGGCCGCGAAACGGTGCTTTCGGAACGGGCAATGATGCGGCTGATCGCCGAAAATCTGGGCGGCGAGCGCGGCGGCGAGACGGTCTTTTCCGGCATCGGCTTTGCGCTCGAGAAGGGCGAGGCACTTGTCGTCACCGGCCCGAACGGCGCCGGCAAGTCGACGCTGCTGAGGGTCATCGCCGGACTGCTGCGGACTGCGGAAGGGCAGGTCCGGGTCGAAGGCGGTGGCGAGGCCTTCCCCACGGTCGCCTCGGCCTGCCACTATCTCGGTCATCTAAACGCGATGAAGACGGCATTGAGCGTGGCGGAGAATCTGCGCTTCTGGCGCGACTTTTCCGGTGAGCCGGCGTTTAGCGTGGACGAGGCGCTGGCGACCGTCGGGCTCGGCGGCATCGGCCATCTGCCGTTTGGCTATTTGTCGACCGGGCAAAGGCG
>NZ_RZOI01000657.1:0-3401 GCF_004022645.1 Mesorhizobium sp. M4A.F.Ca.ET.020.02.1.1
AATTGCGGGTGCTCGCCCATGTCGCCGAGATCCCGCAGCTGAAGCAGGCCTTCGCCGACGGCGCCGACATCCACGCCATCACGGCATCCGAGATGTTCAACGTGCCGGTCGAAGGCATGCCTTCGGAGGTGCGCCGCCGCGCCAAGGCGATCAATTTCGGCATCATCTACGGCATTTCGGCCTTCGGTCTTGCCAACCAGCTATCGATCCCGCGCGAGGAGGCCGGCGCCTACATCAAGAAATATTTCGAGCGCTTCCCGGGCATCCGCGACTATATCGAGGCGACCAAGGCCTACGCCCGCGAATATGGCTATGTCGAAACCATCTTCGGCCGCCGCATCCACTACCCGGAGATAAGAGCCTCCAATCCCTCCATCCGCGCCTTCAACGAGCGCGCCTCGATAAACGCCAGGCTGCAGGGCACCGCCGCCGACATCATCCGCCGCGCCATGGTGCATATGGAGGAGGCGCTGGAGAAGGCCGGCCTGTCGGCCCGCATGCTGCTGCAGGTGCATGACGAGCTGATCTTCGAGACGGTGGAAGCCGAGGTCGAGGCGACGCTTCCCGTCGTGCGCCGTGTGATGGAGAACGCGCCGATGCCGGCGGTGTCGATGTCGGTGCCGCTGCATGTCGATGCGCGGGCCGCCGACAATTGGGACGAGGCGCATTGATGTGAACGCGTTGCTGCCGCCCTCGACAGCCACCGTCCTTTCCTTCTCGCTCGCATGCCTGCTGATTGAACTGACGCCGGGTCCGAACATGACCTATCTGGCGCTGATTTCCGCCAGCGAAGGACGCCGCGCCGGCTTTGCCACGGTGGCGGGTATCGCGTTGGGACTGGCGACCGTCGGCGCGGTCGCGGCCTTCGGCGTCGCCGAACTGATCCAGGCATCGCGGCCGTTCTACGAGGGACTTCGCTGGGCCGGGGTGCTATTCCTTCTCTACCTCGCCTGGGAGGGCTGGACCGCGGGAACGGACGTCGTATCGAGCGCCGGCGGCGCGCGCGGCAAGCATTTCATGCGCGGACTCGTCACCAATCTCTTGAACCCCAAGGCGGCGGTCTTCTACGTCGCCGTGCTGCCGACCTTCGTCGATGCCGGACGGCCGGTCCTCTCCCAGACAGTCCTGCTCAGCGCGGTCTATGTGGCGATCGCGACCGCTGTTCACGGCGTCATCGTCGCTCTGGCGGGGACGCTGGAACCGTTCCTCAACGATCCCCGCAGGGAGCGATTTGCCCGACGGCTGCTTTCAGCGCTGCTGGCGCTGGTCGCGTTCTGGTTCGCCTGGTCGACCAAGCACTGAAGCGATACGCTCCCGGGTCTGTTGAGTTTCAGGCCGAGCCGAGAACGGCGGGGTCCGAGAACCGGATCGGAGCGTACTTGAAGTACGTGAGCACCGAAGCGCAGGAGCCCGCCATTTGCAGGCCGGCCTCGCCTGAAGAACAATAGACCCTAGGCGGCCTCGGCCCGGCACTTGGCGCAAACGCCGCGGAACTCGATCACCGCCTTCTTGGCGGCAAAGCCCGTCGAGCGCACCCATTCGTCGAGCCGGTGGTCGACATCATGGTCGGACATCTCGGTCACCTGGCCGCATGTGTCGCAAATGGCGAAGGCGGTCATCGAATGGCTGTGATCATGCGGCTCGGCGCAGGCAACGAAGGAGTTGAGGCTCTCCAGCCGGTGCACGAAACCCGACTTCACCAGCGTGTCAAGCGCGCGATAGACCTGCAGCGGCGCGCGGAAGCCACGTTCGCGCAGCTGGTCGAGCAGCATGTAGGCGCTAAGCGGTCCGCTGGCGGCCTCGAGCTTTTCGAGCACACACAACTGGTTCTTCGTCAGCACATCCCTTGCCGCCATGGTCCTGCTTCCAGTCAGCTTGCGTCGTCCGCACGCCATTTGCGCATGCAAGTGGCCTGAATTCCACTGAGATAGCGACGAACCGTCTTTTTTGCCACTGTTTCCGTCGCCATCGACGGCACCGCCTCAGTGGTTGGTCATCGCCATCGCGCAACCAGCCTTCAAAATACTGACAAAATCATCGATGAGGGTTGCGGCTGCTTGCGAATTCGATCGGGCTTGGGGGCATCCATGATCAGATTGACACGCCGGACGCTGCTTGCCGGCGCCTCCGCGCTGACGGCAGTCGGCACGCTGTCGTTTCGTGCGCTTGCCGCCCAGCGCACCTATTACGCGCTGCTGGTCGCTTGCACCGACTATCCAAACCTGCCGAAGAAGAACTGGCTGATCGGGCCGAAGAACGATGCCGGCCTGGTGCGCGACTACCTGCTGAGAAATACGCCAGCGCCGGTGAAGTTTGCGCCGGAGAACGTCACCCTGCTCGCCAAGGACGTCGAAGGCGCCGCCGGCCTGCCGACGCACGCCGCGATCAAGGCGGCACTGGCCGACCTCGCCGCCAGGGTCGAGCGCGACGACTTCGTCTATCTGCACCTGTCCGGCCATGGCGCGCAGCAGCCCGGGGCGACCAACAGCGACGAGACCGACGGCCTCGACGAGATATTCCTTCCCGTCGACATCGAGAAATGGGTCAACCGCGAGGCCGGCGTGCCCAACGCGCTGGTCGACAATGAGGTCGGCGCCGCACTCGACGCCATCCGCGACAAGGGCGCCTTCGTCTGGGTGGTTTTCGACTGCTGCCATTCCGGCACCGCGACACGCGCCGCCGAGGTCGACGACGAGCTGGAGCGCAAGGTCGAGTTCGCCGATCTGGTCGGCGGCAGCAAGACCGAGCGGGCAGCCGCGGTGAAGCTCTATGACGGCATCACGGCGACCGGCTCGCGCGGCTTCGACGAGAACGGCCAGCGCAAGCCCGCCTTCAACCTGACGCCAACCGGCGCCGAACCGACCACGAAGGGGAAGCTGGTCGCCTTCTATGCCGCGCAGACGATCGAGACGACGCCGGAAATGCCGCTGCCCAAGGGCACCGCCGACGCGCCGCGCTTCGGCCTGTTCACCTTCACCATCCTGTCCAAGCTGGCGGAGAACCCCAACGTCACCTACCGCCAGCTCGGCCAGGCGGTGCTGCAACAATATTCGGCCGACAGCCGCACGCGGCCGACGCCGCTCTTCGAAGGCGAGCTTGACGCCCGCGTCTTCGGCACCGACAGGACCGACGCGGTGATGCAATGGCCGCTGGTCATCAAGGACGATGCGGCGACGATCGGCGCCGGGCTGCTCCAGCGCCTCGCCCCCGGCAGCAAGCTCGCCATCCTGCCATCGGCGCTGTCGCAATTGTCGGATGCGCTCGGCTATGTCGAGGTGCAGTCGGCCAGGAACCTCGAGGCTTGGGTGAAGCCGGTGGAGCTCGACGGCAAGCCGGCCCTGACGCTGGCCGCTATCCCGGCCAATGCCTATGCGCGCATCGCCGAACTCGCCGTCGACTAC
>NZ_RZOI01000658.1:0-3370 GCF_004022645.1 Mesorhizobium sp. M4A.F.Ca.ET.020.02.1.1
GGGATTGCCCGCCCAGGCCCGGCATCATTTCCAAGATCGCGTCGGCGATGGAAACCGGATCCTCCCAATGCGGGTTGTGACCGCAATCTTGCGCCCACACCAGACGTGAGCCCACCAGCGCCTGAGCCAGCGCTCGCTGGTGCACCGCGCCGAAAAGCGGATCGCGCACACCAGCGATGATCAACGCCTGCGCCTGCACGGCTCGCCCCACGGCGGTCAGATCGGCGCGACGGACTTCTTCGAGAATGGCGCGCCAGCGCGCCGCGGGAATCGCGGAGGCGTCTTTTGCGAGACCGGCGAGAAAAGCCTGCGGCACACCTGGCTGGCAGGCATGCCACCAGTCATAGAACGGATCGGCTGGCGAAATCGGATCGCGCAACGCCGCGACCCTGTCGGTCAATTGATGATCCCGTCCGAAATCGGGCTTCAGCGTGCTGGCCACAATCACCAGCCCGCCGATCAATTCGGGATGCCGCGCGGCCAGCATCATCGACACCATGCCACCCAGCGAATGGCCGACGACGACCGGCCGATCGAGCCGCAGGCTGCGGATCAGCCCGGCAATGTCCTCTGCGAAGTCAGCAATGCGATAACCATCGCCCGCCTGTGAGGCGCCGTGGCCGCGCAGGTCCGGCATGATCAGTCGGCGCCCGGAAAGATGCGGCGCCAGCAGCGAAAAACTGCGGCTGGTGTCGGTGAAGCCATGAACCAGGAGCAGCGGCGGCTCCGAACCGGCGACCTCGACATAGGCAAGATCGAGACCGCCGACACCGGCGATTTGCTTGCGGCCGGCCCAGGGGTCCTGCTCGGCCTCCTGATACGCCAGCTCCAAAGCTGCCGGCCTCACAGTCCGAGCTTTTCCTTGACCGCGGCGAGGCCTGGCTTGCCGTCGAAAGTGGCGACACCGGCGAGCCAAGCGTCGAGACGATCTTTGTGCAAGGCGATCGACTTCAACGCCCCCTCCTCCGGCTTCATGCCGTCATTGATCAGGTAGCCCATGCCGACATTCTCCATATCGATGTCGAATGCGAGGTTCTTCAGGAACTGCGCCACATTCGGGCATTCCTGCAGAAAACCCTTGCGCACCTGCGTTGTCACCGTCGCGGCGCCGAAATTAGGGCCGAAGAACTTGTCGCCGCCGGTCAGGTACTTGAAGTCGTACATCGTGTTCATGGGATGCGGCGCCCAGCCCTGGAAGACAATGAATTGCTTCTCCTTGATCTCGTAGCCGACCTCCGAGAGCATGCCAGCTTCGCTCGACTCGACCACCTGCCAGCCGTCGAGGCCGAACTGAGGATCGGCGATAGCGTCCATCATCAGCTGGTTGGAGCCCGGCTCGATGCCGTACATCTTCTTGCCGAACTTGTCGGCGAATTTGTGCAGGTCGGACAGGTCCTTGACGCCGGCGTCCCAGACATAGGTCGGCACGGCGAAGGTGTATTTGGCGCCGACCAGATTGACGCGCACATTCTCGATCGAGCCGTCCTTCTTGTAGGGCTCATAGTAGGTGACCATCGCCGGGTCCCAGTAGCCGAGGAACAAATCGAGGTCCCTGTTCTTCATGCCCTCGTAGATGACGTTGATGCCGAGCACCTCGCTCTGCGGCTCGTAACCAAGCGCCTGGAGCAGGACGTAGGCGACCCCTGTGGTGAAAGCGAGATCGTTCCAGCCGGGTTCCGCCATGCGGACCGCCTTGCACTGCTCGGCCTCGGCCGCTCGGGCCGCCTGGGTACCCAGCATCAACGCAGCCAGACAGACCCCGTTCGCAAGCACTCGCAACATATCGGCTCTCCTCTGATTGACCAATTGGTCATATTATTGTCCCGTTGGTCAATTGTTGATCTAAGTGGACGAAAATGTCAACAATGGAATCGCCATGCATGGATCGATCCGATGAAACTCACGCGTCTCAGCGACATACGCCGCAAGGAGTTGCGGCAGGCGGCCTTCGCGGTGCTGGAGCGCGAGGGCATTGCCGGTGCGACGCTGGAAAAGGTGGCGGCCCAGGCCGGCGCCTCGAAAGGCATCGTGCTGCACTATTTCCGCAGCAAGCAGGAGCTGTTCGAGCATGCCATGCGCGAGGCAAATGCGGTCCTTTGCCACGCGGTGATCGCCAGGCTCCGGCGAGCGCGGACGCCGATGGAACGGCTCGACGCGGTGATCGAAGGCAATTTCGAGGAGCATCTGTTCCGGGCGCCGCTCTGCCATGCCTGGCTGTCGCTCTGTGCCGAGGTGCCCCGCGACGAAAAGCTGGCGCGCATCCAGAAGGTCATCCACGCGCGCATGCGCTCGAACCTGTTGTCCGGCTTGCGCGGCCTGACATCGCCGGACGTGGCCGACGAGATAGTGATCGGCGTCACCGCACTGATCGACGGGCTGTGGCTTAGGCTTGGCCTGAGGCCGGGCAGCGTATCGCGCGAGTTGGCGGTGCGCCAGGTCAAGGACTACGTCGTGGGACGCCTCGCCCTGCGCCAGACAGCGCCCGCCGGGATGGCGTCGGCCGGGTAAGTTTCATACCGGGCGATAGGCCCACGGGTTGACCCTCCGCGCCATTCGGCGCTGCATCCCTGCGCGGCACATTGCAGGGAGCCTGGCGATGAGACTTCAGGGCAAAAGGGCGCTGGTCACCGGCGGTTCGGATGGCATCGGCTTGGCAATCTCTGAAGCCTTCGCTCGCGAAGGCGCCGATGTGCTGATCGTTGGCCGCGATGCCGGCAAGCTAGAGGCCGCGCGGGACGCGCTGGCGGTAGAAGCAAAAGGTAACGCCACGGTAGAAACGCTGTCGGCCGACCTCGCCACCAGCGCCGGCATCGACGCGGTGGCTGCCCGGGTCAAAGGATCCGGCCGGCCGCTCGACATCCTCGTCAACAATGCCGGCGTCGCTTATCTGGTGCCATTCGAGACGGTCAGCGAAGAACGGTTCCAGCATTCCTTCGCGCTCAACGTGACGGCGGCCTTCTTCCTGACGCAGCAGCTCCTGCCGCAGCTCGGCGCCGGCGCCTCAATCATCAACATCTCGTCCTATTTCGCCAACAAGATGATCCCGAAGCGGCCGTCCAGCCTTTACTCGCTCTCCAAGGGCGCGCTGAACTCGCTGACCAAGTCGCTCGCCTTCGAGCTCGGCCCGCGAGGCATCCGGGTCAACGCGATTGCGCCCGGCACGATCGACACCGCGATGCGGCGCAACTCGATCGAAAACCTGCCGCAGCAGGCACAGGACGACCTCAGGGCCTATGTCGAGCGCTCCTATCCGCTCGGCCGCATCGGCCGCACCAGCGACCTCGCTGGCATTGCCGTCTATCTCGGCAGCGACGAGGCCGCCTGGACCAGCGGCGGCATCTTTGCGATCGACGGCGGCTATACGGCGGGG
>NZ_RZOI01000659.1:0-3368 GCF_004022645.1 Mesorhizobium sp. M4A.F.Ca.ET.020.02.1.1
ATACTTGTATTGTCCATGGCTCGGTGGATTTCCATTGTTGGTGTCTATTTCTAGAGTGTATTCTACACCGTTACTATGCGTGTATTTGCTCTTGTAAAGAGCAGCACCTGTGGAATCCTTTTCCGTGATGAGGTCATCCAGCGTCTTGATAAGGATCACGTCCGCGTCATTGTTGGGGTTTTGAGTGGCGGAGGCTATTCGATCTCCGGCCTCCTTCATTCCCTGGAACCTGTTCTCTGCGCCTTGAACCATTTTGTATACGACTATCGACGCCATGGCCTTCTCCTCCTAGCTGGCTTTCTGTTGGGTTGCGATAAGGTCGTGTAGGGCAAAGGGGCAATCGTCCGGTCCGAAAGGGCCACGTCCGCGTCCGCCGAGTTCGGACTTGGGCTCGAAGCAAACCCGGTTGTGGGCATCAACAATGCCATTTGGAGTGGCCTGTATGGCGGCATGGATCGTTTCCATGACGATGCGGCTGGCAAGCGGTCCCAGCCGCTGGCCGCCCTGAAAATGCTCCGCCTCGCGAATTGTATAAAACCACAATGGCGTCCGCTCGCGCAGCCGCTCCCCGTAGGAAATCCCCGCGTTGAGGCACTTGCTCACCAAGCAGGTCGTTTGGTGATCGATCTGCCAGTTCTCGAGAACCGCGAGGTCTGGTCTCCCCTGGAGACTTCTGGCGACACGAGCCGCCACGTCCTGTGCGTTCGGGATGAGCACGGTCCGCCCCCGCACAAGTGTGCGGGCCGCCAGATTGGCCGTACTTGCGATTTCACAGCCAGGCTCGGTCGGGAACATCCAATCTGGCAGTCGAAATAGCTTCTGCGCCAGGTGAGTATCAATCCGGGCCGCCTCTATCGGCGCGTTCTGCCCTCCGCCGGCAAGATTCGGCCAATGGACGACCCAGTCCGCCGGCAAGCGCCCGTCTTCCAGGCCTCCTCCGAGATGTGTGAGCTCCAGTAGTCTTGCCAGCGCTCCGCCGTTCTGCCTTCCCCAGGTCATGTATTCCGAGCGGACCATGCTGTGCCCGAAGCGGAAACATGCTGCTGCGAATTCAACCGGGAGAAGGAACGGCTCCTTGTCGAAACTGCTATCTGGTCGCACGACAGCGCGGCCATTCCTGAATACGTCGCGATAAACAACCGGATCGATCACGTGCTTCAGATAATCGAACAGGACCACCGCCTGGAAATGCTGCCGGGTGATGCTTCTCTGCTCATCCTCGCTCTCATGCGGAAAGCGTGAGGCAACGGCCTGGTGGAACCTGGTCATGGCTACGTGGAACTGTGCGATCCCGAGATTGCTGTCGTTGCGCTGGTCCGCAATCACGGCCTCACCTTGCCGGGTGCGGGGCAGATCGTCGAAGCCTGCGTTGGGGCCGTGCGTTTTGCCCAGTCGCAAACCGGCGCTCAGGCATGTGTCGCGCACCGGCTGCAAATGTCGGTCGACAGGACCGAATAGGCTGTCCAGATCGAGTGCTGCAGAGCGCCAATTCAGCGTGGGACAGGCAGGATCCTCATCCCGCATCTGCGAGAGATCATGCGCTATGAACTGGCCGAGATAGGTGTAGGCGGCCGGCATATGCGCACCGACGGTGACACCACCGGCCCCTTCCATCATCGCTTCGCCGAGCGCTGCAAGCGCGGCCGGATCCGGTAGCTCCGAAGGCTCCGCCGTAGGCATGATGCGACCGTAGAGCGTCGAACCCTTCGGTAAGTCCGGTACCAGCCTTTCAGCGAGGAATAATTCTGCGCCTTTTGGCGACAGCGCGACGGACCGCTTCTCCGGTTCGTAGAACCCGTCCAGCTTCAGGCCGGCGAAGCGCCCATCCAAGTCAAAGACGGTGAAGCTGGGTGACTGGTTTTGAAAAGAAAATGGAGGCGCTTCGGAGTAGTCCGCAACGACATGTAATCCGCCACCATGAACCCTCGACATTCGCATCCCTCGATTGCGAAAGGCGCCCTGAACTACAATAGTTAATCACACCCAACAGCACCGGTCCAGAGATACGGAACCTCGCGAGCGAATGGCTCGGCTCCTCGCGGAATTTTCAATTCTTCTCCAGATACAAGAAATAACAATTGGACTGGAGCATAAGTGTTCGCCTAGTTCTCTGGTCGCCACGACATTTTCTTCAACTTCTTTGTCAGCTCCGGTTTTGCCGAATCACTTAGTCTTCTTTCTGGAGCCGTATTTGACCATGCCATTCCGCCTAACCCTTACATTCGAAATGTAAGACACGAATACACTGGTAGAATTGGCGGCAGGAATCATCTTGCGCGCGAGGCAACTCCCCCGCTCGCTCCTGCGTCAGACAGCAAAAAGGCCCGGTTACCCGGGCCCTTTTTGCTTTTCAAATCTGAGAAGATTTGGAGCGGGTGAGGCGATTCGAACGCCCGACCCCAACCTTGGCAAGGTTGTGCTCTACCCCTGAGCTACACCCGCTCACGCGGCCTCGGCCGCAAGCCGCGCCTATATGGCTGAAGAGCGCGGCGATTGCAACAGGGAAATGACGAGCTTTTTTCGGCCAGCTCTCAAGTGCCATCGGCATCGCTTTGCGGCGCTTGGGTTTGCCGTAGGGTTCCAGGACGGCCTTGCCGAGAGGGCACCATTGGCCGTAAACGGCATGGCCCGCCGGAATGAAGTGAGGACCGATGCCGAAGACCGAAGCCGAGCTCAATGCCTTTCTTGCCAACCTCGGCATCAGCGTGTCGACGGTGCGCCACCCGCCGCTCTACACGGTCCGCCGATTCGCAGGCGTTGCGCGGCGAGATCGCCGGCGGCCACACCAAGAACCTTTTCCTCAAGGACAAGAAGGACAATTTCTTCCTCGTCAGCGTCGGCGAGGAGGCGGAGGTCGATCTCAAACAGATACATCATCTGATCGGCGCCGCCAGCCGGGTGTCGTTCGGCAAGCCGGAAATGCTGATGGAACTGCTCGGCGTCATTCCGGGCGCGGTCACTGTCTTCGGCCTGATCAACGACAGCGGGCGGCGGGTCAAGGTCGTGCTCGACCAGGAGTTGATGAGCCATGCGGTCGTCAACGCCCACCCGCTCACCAACGAGGCGACGACCTCGATCGCCTCGGCCGACCTCGTCAGATTCGTCGAGGCAACCGGACACGATGCTGTTATCTTGAAAGTCTCGGCTTGATCGCCACATGGATGGCGAAAACTGACCTAGGCAAGGATTGTCGCGCCTCCCCGCTGGCCGGCAGCGCGACTGGAAGGGCAAGGACATGAGCGACAACAATCCGTTCGGCAACAGTGGCGGCCAGTATGCCACGACCGTGCAATATGGCGGCGGCGAGCCCAAGCTCCCGCTCGGCGAGGCGCCGGCCGACCTCATCAAGGACACGACGACGGGCGGCG
>NZ_RZOI01000065.1:0-15621 GCF_004022645.1 Mesorhizobium sp. M4A.F.Ca.ET.020.02.1.1
GGCACGGGTGCCGAGCCCTTCACCGGGGGCTTCGACCTCAACAGCCTCGCCACCAATCTCTTCCTGCTGCAAGGCATGGGTGTCGACGATCATCTGAGCTGGAACGCCCCGAGCTGGAGCATCTCGGCCGAATTCTTCGCCTATCTGCTGTTTGCCGCCGTTGTCTTCACGGCAGGCCGGCGCAGCTGGATCTGGCTTGTGGCCGCTGCCGTCACCGCGCCGCTTTTCCTGCTTGCCTTCTCTCGCACGCATATGGACGTGTCCTTCGACTTCGGCTTCATCCGCTGCCTCTACGGCTTCTCGCTCGGCGCGCTGCTGGCATGGTTTCAGCACGATTCCATTGCAGAGGCGCGACAGGCGCTTGCCGGTGACGCCAGGGCGCGGCTCGCCTGGACGGCGGCCGAGATGGTGATGATCGCGGTGATCGGTGTTTTCGTCGCGCTGGCCGGCGACAACGATGCCGGCATCGCCGCTCCCCTGGTGTTTGCGCTGGCGCTCTACCTCTTTGCGCATGAGGGCGGCTGGATCAGCGCCTTCCTGCGCACCCGGCCGATGCTGATGCTGGGCGCGCTCTCCTATTCCATCTACATGGTCCACATCTTCGTGCAGGCGCGCATGATCAATGTCGGCGGGCTGGTGGAGCGCAAGTTCGGGCTCCACCTGCTCGGCGACATCGTGCTGCGCGGCGACCACGCAACCGGCTTCGGCGCCGACCTGCCGGGGGTGGGCCTCGCCGCGATCCTTGCGATGCTTGTCGCCACCATCGCCGTGTCCTGGTGCACCTGGCGCTTCGTCGAAATGCCGGCCCTGGCCTGGTTCCGGCGGCTCGCCAAGCGGATCTGAGAAGCCAATCCGTTCAAGCCCATAGCCGGCTTCGTTCACCGGCTTGTCATGCGCATCGCCTAACCGGGGTTCCATCCGGAACGGAGCGATTCTTGATGCGTACCATCTGGCAAGGCCTTCTGCTTTCCGCGGCGCTTGCGGTCTCGATCGGCCATGCCTTGGCCGGCGAAACGCGCGCCAGGCAGATCCTCGACCGCTTCGAGCATGCCAACCAGTGGCGCGACCATGTGATGGTGGCGGCGCACCGCGCCGGCGGCATGCAGGCCGGCAAGACGCTCTATCCGGAAAACTCGCTTGCCGCTGTCGAAGCCTCGATCGCGCTCGGCGCCGAGATCGTCGAGGTCGACATCCGCCGCTCGAAGGACGGCGAGTTCGTCGTCATGCATGACAGCTGGCTCGACCGCACCACCAACTGCAAGGGCGAGGTGGTCGGCTACACGGTCGCCGAGCTGAAGGAATGCCGGCTGGTCCTCGAAGGCACTGGCGCTGTCACCAGTGAGCCGGTTTCGACGCTGCGCGAGATGCTCCTGGCGACCAGGGACCGGATCCTGATCAATCTGGACAACAAGCTCGACGTTCGGGCCTTGCCCGGGATGATCGCGGTTGCCCGCGATCTCGGCATGGCCGATCAGGTCATCGTCAAGGAGAACCTCTGGAACCAGCAGCGGATCGACACCGTCAAGGCGGCGATCGATGCCACCGGCGGCGGCTTCCAGTTCATGCCGATCATCGCCGACGACGCCGTGCGTGACGCCGCCTTCGCCGAGAAGGTCGGCCGGGTCTTTTCGCCTGGCGCGATCGAACTGATCAATTGGCGGGCTGGCGGCGAGACGTTGACCGAGACGGGCGGACCGCTGTTCAGCAATCGCATGCGGGCTTCTGCCGTGCGCGGCGGCTGGCACATCTGGGCCGACACCTACGCCATCGTCAACAAGCCTGGCGGCTACCTCTCCGGCGGCCGCGGCGACGAGTTGGCTGTCGCTGCCAGCCTGCCGCGCGAGACCTGGGGGTTCTGGGCCGAGCGCGGCGCCAGCATCATCCAGACCGATGAGCCTAAGGCAGCGATCGAATGGCTCGCAGCGAACGGTTTTCGCGTGCCTTATGCAGATCAGCCTCGGCCCGCCGAGCCGGCGCACACGGCGAGCATCAATTAGGCGTCGGCGCCGACGCAGCTGATCTCCCCCCTTGTGGGGGAGATGCCCGGCAGGGCAGAGGGGGGCGCTGTCCCGCCAGCCTATCCAGCAGCTGGGTCCAATCGCGGCCGCATTTCAGGTGTTTGTTGATCGCAGGCCTTTGAGGATGGTGTTCCTTCGCGCCCCCCCTCTGGCCTGCCGGCCATCTCCCCCACGAGGGGGGAGATTAGCCAATCACGCCGCTTTCGCCACGCCATCCAGTTCCAGCAGGACGTCCGCCGACAGTTCCAGCTCCGCCGCTGCGAGGTTTTCCCGCAGATGCGCAACTGACGACGTGCCGGGGATCAGAAGCACATTGGGCGAGCGCTGCAGCAGCCACGCCAGCGCCACCTGCATCGGCGTAGCGCCGAGCCGATCCGCCACCCCCGACAGGGTCGAGGATTGCAGCGGGTTGAATCCGCCGAGCGGAAAGAACGGCACATAGGCAATGCCGGCGCGCGCCAGTTCGTCGATCAGCGCGTCGTCGTCCCGGTGCGCCAGATTGTACTGGTTCTGCACGCAGACGATGTCGCAGATTTTTCGACCCTCCGCAATTTGGGTGCGGGTGACGTTGCTCAAGCCGATATGGCGCACCAGGCCTTTGCGCTGCAGTTCGGCAAGCTTGGTGACCTGCGCCTCGATGGAGCCTTCCGCCGGACCATGCACCCCGAACATGATGCGCAGATTGACGACATCCATCACCTCGAGGCCAAGATTGCGAAGGTTGTCGTGCACGGCCTGCTCGAGCTCATCGGCCGTGAACGCCGGCAGCCAGGAGCCGTCTTCGCCACGACGGGCGCCGATCTTGGTGACGATGGTGAGGTCGTCGGGGTAAGGCGATAGCGCCTCGCGAATCAGCCTGTTGGTGACGTAAGGGCCGTAGAAGTCGCTGGTGTCGATATGGTTCACACCTTGCGCCACCGCTTCGCGCAGCACGGCGATGGCCGCGTCATGGTCTTTCGGCGGGCCGAACACGCCTTTGCCCGCGAGCTGCATGGCGCCGTAGCCGAGGCGACGGACGGGGCGGTCGCCGAGTGTGAAGGTGTCGGATTTGTCGATGCCGGACATGCTGTGTCTCCTTGCTGTCGACGAGGCAGATAGGCGCTGTCGGCTGTTTCGATAATCGCCTATAATCCGGACAGGTTGTACGGAGTAGCGAACAATGGCGGCGGATCTCAACGATCTCCAGGCGTTTATGGCGGTGGCGCGCGCCGGCGGTTTTCGCGAAGGAGCCCGGGCGACGGCGGGCAGCGCCTCCGCGCTCAGCGAAGCCATCCGCCGTCTGGAAACCCAGCTCGGTGTCAGGCTCTTCAACCGCACCACGCGCAGCGTTGCTTTGACCGAGGCTGGTGCCAGCCTGCTGGCGCGGCTCGGCCCGGCATTGGGCGAGGTAGAAGCTGCGCTCGATGTGGTGAACGGCTTTCGCGACCGGCCCGCCGGAACCTTGCGTCTCAACGTGCCGATAAGCGCCTCGCGGCTGGTGCTGCCCAAAATCGTTCCGGGATTTCTCGCGGCCTACCCCGCCATTCGCCTGGAGGTGATCGCCGAAGAGAACTTTATCGATCTGCTGGTGGCCGGCTGCGACGCGGGAATCCGCTATGACGAGCGGCTGGAGCAGGACATGATCGCGGTGCCGATTGGGCCGCGCGCGCAGCGCTTCACGACCTCCGCTGCGCCGTCCTACCTTGACCGGCACGGCCGGCCGCAGCACCCGCGCGACCTGCTTGGCCATGCCTGTGTGCGCGGCCGCTTCCCGAGCGGGGTCATGACGCCCTGGGAGTTCGAGCGCGACGGCGAGGTAGTGCGCGTCGATCCCACGGGGCCATTGGTCGTTAGCATCGGTGGAGGCGTCGATCTCGCTGTCGATGCGGCGATCGCTGGTGTCGGCATTCTCTGGCTGTTCGAGGACTGGGTGCGCCCGCATTTCGAGAGCGGCGCGCTGGAGCCTGTGTTGGAGCCGTGGTGGCAGAGCTTTCCGGGGCCGTTTCTCTATTATCCCGGGCGCCGCCTGGTACCGGCGCCGCTGCGGGCCTTCATCGACTACATCAAGACACCGGCCGGCCGCGGCCCCTGAGCATCCCAAAAACAAAAGGCCGCCCGAAGGCGGCCTTTCGAAAGCTTGAAACCGGAGCGCTTAGCGCTTCGAGAACTGGAAGGAGCGGCGGGCCTTCGCCTTGCCGTACTTCTTGCGCTCGACGACGCGGCTGTCGCGAGTCAGGAAGCCGCCCTTCTTGAGCACGGCGCGCAGCGCCGGCTCGTAGTAGGTCAGCGCCTTGGAGATGCCGTGACGAACGGCACCGGCCTGGCCGGACAGGCCGCCGCCGATGACGGTGGCGACGATGTCGTACTGGCCAGCCCGGTTGGCGGCGATGATCGGCTGGTTGAGGATCATCTGCAGCACCGGACGCGCGAAGTAGCTCGCGAATTCCTTGTCGTTGACGACGATCTTGCCGGAGCCCGGCTTCACCCAGACACGCGCGATGGCGTTCTTGCGCTTGCCGGTGGCATAGGCGCGGCCCGACTTGTCGAGCTTCTGGACGTGGACGGGAGCGGCCGGCTGCGCGACGGCAGCGGCGGTCCCGAGTTCTGCGAGCGAGGAAAGCTCAGCCATTACGAAGCCCTCTTGTTCTTGGAGTTCAGCTTGGCCACGTCGAGCGTGACGGGCTGCTGGGCGACATGCGGATGTTCAGCGCCTGCATAGACGCGGAGATTCTTCATCTGGCGACGGCCAAGCGGGCCGCGCGGGATCATGCGCTCGACGGCCTTCTCGACGACGCGCTCGGGGAAACGGCCCTCGAGCAGCTGGCGCGCGGTGCGCTCCTTGATGCCGCCGGGATGGCCGGTGTGCCAGTAGTAGACCTTGTCGGTGTACTTCTTGCCGGTGAACACCACCTTGTCGGCATTGATGACGATGACGTTGTCGCCGTCGTCGACATGCGGGGTGAAGGTGGGCTTGTGCTTGCCGCGCAGATGGTTGGCGATGACAGTGGCGAGGCGGCCGACGACGAGACCTTCGGCGTCGATCAGCACCCACTTCTTCACCACATCCGCAGGCTTCTGCGAAAAGGTAGCCATGGTTCTTGCTCTCGGTTGGACCCTCCCTACCCGCGAACGACAGGGAAAGGCGTTTCTTGTTGCTTGGATTGGCTGGGGTGTTCGCCCGTGGCCAATAACAAAACGGCGGCCGTTGCGGGCCGCTGCTTCACGAGGGCTTATAGGCGAGGGCAATCAGCGCGTCAAGGCGACCGAAATCTCTGTTTGTGTGGAAAACATAGCAAAAACAACGAATTGAGCAAAAGGTATTATTTTACCACATCATTCGGACGTTTCGGTGGGATCGAATAGGTGCCTGTGGCATGCGCTACCGTGTGTCCGTCCGGCCCGGCGACGATGTCGATGTCGAACACCATCAGGCTTTTTCCCAGCTTCAGGATGCGGCAATGGCCGTCGATCGGACCGGCCTCGGCCTTGCGCACGAAGTTGATGTTGAGGTTGGTGGTGACTGACAGCGCATCCGGCCCGGCATGCGAGAGCACGCAGACATAGCCCCCAATATCGGCCAGCGTGAACAGCGAAGGGCCGGAAACCGTGCCGCCGGGCCGCAGATGCCGCGCATCGGCATTGAGCCGCACGGTGCAGCCGCCGGGAAACACCTCCAGCGCCTGATAGAAGGAAAACTGGTCGTTGAGCTGCGGATAGACGCTTTCCATCAACCGATTGACGTCAGCCGCGGTCAACACCGGCTTCAGATTGCTTTGAGCGGGCATCGGCGATTTCCTATGTGCGGGACGGGCAGGGCACCCAAGGCGAGGGCGCCTGGACCAAATGTTGCGGCCGAGAAAACACGGCTAGCGGCTTTTCTTCAATCGGCAGCGTGCTAGTTCTTTTGTTCCATGGTCTGTGAAGTTCGCCACAGCAGGGCGAGAAGGATTGGGCGGAGAGGTTTGGAACATGGCTGAAGTCGTTGCCATCAAGCCGGCAATCGCCGAGGGGCCTGTTGTCGCCAGCCTGGACAAAGGCATTCTTCGCCTGACGCTCGCCAGCCCGCCGGCCAATGCCTTGTCGCTGGCGGTGATGGCGGCGCTGATGGCCGAGTTCGATCGCGCGAAATCCGACAGATCCGTCCGCGTCATTATCCTCGCGGCGTCCGGTAAGGTGTTCTGCGCCGGCCACGATCTCAAGGAACTGAGCGCCCATCGCAGCGATGCCGATCGCGGCCGGGGTTTCTTCGAAGAGACCTTTGCCGCTTGCGCCGAGTTGATGCAGGCGATCGTGCGCCACCCCAGGCCCGTCATCGCCGAGGTCGACGGCCTCGCCACCGCCGCCGGGCTGCAATTGGTCGCGAGCTGCGATCTTGCGATTGCCTCGCACGAGGCGACGTTCTGCACGCCGGGCGTCAACATCGGCCTGTTCTGCTCGACGCCGATGGTGGCGCTGTCGCGCAATGTCTCGCGCAAGCAGGCCATGGAAATGCTGTTGACCGGTGAGACGATCGACGCGGCCACAGCCAGGGAATTCGGCCTCATCAACCGCATCGTGCCGCGCGAATACCTGAATCAGGTTGTCAGCAAATACGCGCAAACCATTGCTTCAAAATCATCTTTGGTGATCAAGACCGGCAAGGAGGCGTTCTACGCCCAGGCCGAGATGGCGCTGGCCGACGCTTATGCCTACACCGGCCGCGTGATGGTCGAGAACATGTTGGCGCGCGACGCCGAGGAAGGCATCGGCGCTTTCGTAGGCAAGCGCAAGCCGGAATGGAAGGACGAGTAGGGCGCCCGGAAACAGGAAGATCCGAATGGAACCGCGTATCTCCATCATCACCATCGCCACCGACGATCTCGATCGCGCGACGCGCTTCTATGAGGGCATGGGCCTGGCCCGCCATCAAGGGATCACAGAGGGCGTCGCCTTCTTCCAGATGGGTGGCGCCATCCTCGGCCTGTTCCCGCGCCAGAGCGCCGAGGAGGATTCCGGCATCAGCTTTGCAAAGGCGCCGTCGGCCGTCTACCTCGCCTACAACACCCGCTCCGACGCCGAAGTCGATGAAGTCCTTGCCATGGCCGAGAAAGCTGGCGGCAGGATCGTGAAACCGGCCGGCCGCGCCTTCTGGGGCGGCTGGTATGGCTATTTCGCCGATGCCGACGGCCATGTCTGGGAAGTCGCCCACAATCCGGCCTTTCCGATCGCGGAAGACGGCTCGATCTCGTTGCCAGGCTGACGCTGCCCGTGGCGCCTCGCAAGCAACTGACGCGGCTGAAGGCGCCCTACCTCAAGCGCATCCTGCTCGAGCCGGCGCGCGTCGAGGACTGGGAACAATATCCCTGGAACCTGCCGATCTTCGCCAGCCGCGCGTTCGAGTTCGAATTCACCACGCCGATCACCATTATCGTCGGCGAGAACGGCACCGGCAAATCGACGCTGCTCGAAGCCATCGGCGCGCTGGCCGGCTATGACGAGGCCGGCGGGGGCAAGGGTTACAGGCCGGTCGATCATTCGGCTGCCATCGACAAGAGCGGGACCGCGCTGGCCAACGCCTTGCGCGGCCACTGGCTGCCGAAGGTCACGGCCGGCTGGTTCTTCCGGGCCGAGTCCTTCTACTCCGTCGCTCGTTACCTCGATCAGGCGGCGCTGGACTCTGGTGGTGCGCCGCCCGATTTCCTCTCCTGGTCGCATGGCGAGGGCTTCATCCGCTTCTTCGAGGAGCGCTGCCGTCGGCAAGGCATCTACATCTTGGACGAGCCGGAAAGCGCGCTTTCGCCGACGCGCCAGATCGAACTGCTCAAGCTGCTCGGGCGGATGGACCAGTCCGGCACCGCGCAGGTGATCATGGCGACGCACTCGCCGCTGCTGATGGCCTGTCCCGGCGCGCGCCTGTTCCGCATCAGCCGCTTCGGGCTCGACCTGGTCGATTTTCGCGACACCGACCACTTTCGCATGATGCGCGATTTCTGCGGCGATCCGGATGGTTTTCTCGCTGAAGCGCTGTATGAGGACGAGGCATGAACCACGACAGCTACGACAACACCTATATCGCCGGCATCCTCAATTCGGTGAAGACCGTCGCCATGGTCGGCGCGTCGCCCAACGACGTTCGGCCGAGTTTTTTCGTGCTGAAATACCTGCTGGCCAAGGGGTTCTCGGTGTTCCCGATCAATCCTGGCCATGCCGGCAAGGAAATTCTCGGCCGTACCGTCTACGCAAGCCTCGCCGACGTGCCGCAGCCGGTCGACATGGTGGACATCTTTCGTGGCTCGGTCGCGGTGCCGGGCATCCTAGATCAGATTCTGCGGCTCGATCCCTTGCCGAAAGTGGTCTGGATGCAGCTTGGCGTGCGCAATGACGAGGCGGCTGTCCGCGCCGAGGCCGCCGGCATGAAGGTGGTGATGAACCGCTGCCCGAAGATCGAATACGGCAAGCTGTCGGGCGAGATCGGCTGGACCGGCGTCAATTCCGGCGTGCTGTCGTCCAAGAAGCCGCTGATGCGGCAGGGCTTCCAGAGCTTCGGCGTAAGGCAAAAATAGCCCGGCTGCCGCGGCGCAAAATTATTCCGGGAAGAATAGGATTTTCTCGGGCGTTCGTCGCGGATCCCTCGCCGAAAGGTATTTTCTTCTTTGCATTCATGGCCGGCCTTCGCCAAGAATGCCCGGCGATTTCTTGCGCAGGTTCCTGAGGGAGTTTTCGATGACGCGTACGCCCGGTTTCAACACGCTCGCCATTCATGCCGGCGCCAAGCCCGATCCGGCGACGGGCGCCCGGGCGACCCCGATCTACCAGACCACCTCCTATGTTTTCGATGACGCCGACCATGCCGCTTCGCTGTTCGGCTTGAAGGCCTTCGGCAACATCTACACCCGCATCATGAACCCCACCCAGGCGGTGCTCGAGGAGCGCGTCGCGGCGCTCGAGGGCGGCACCGCGGCGCTGGCGGTCGCATCCGGCCACGCCGCGCAGATACTGGTGTTCCACAATCTGATGCAGCCGGGCGACAATTTCGTCGCCGCGACAAGGCTTTACGGCGGCTCGATCAACCAGTTTGGCCACGCCTTCAAGAATTATGGCTGGGAGGTTCGCTGGGCCGACACCAACGATGTCTCAACCTTCGAAAGCCAGATCGACGACAGGACCAAGGCGATCTTCATCGAGAGCCTTGCCAATCCGGGCGGCATCTTCGTCGACATCGAGAAGATCGGCGACATCGCCCGCAAGCACGGCCTGCCGCTGATCGTCGACAACACGCTGGCCTCGCCCTATCTGGTGCGGCCGATCGAGCACGGCGCCGACATCGTCGTCCATTCGCTGACCAAGTTCATCGGCGGCCACGGCAATTCGATCGGCGGCGCCATCGTCGACGGCGGCACCTTCGACTGGTCGAAGTCGGGCAAATATCCGATGCTGTCAGAACCGCGCCCCGAATATGGCGGCATCGTGCTGCACGAGACCTTCGGCAATTTCGCCTTTGCGATTGCCGCGCGCGTACTCGGCCTGCGCGACATCGGCCCGGCGATCTCGCCCTTCAACGCCTTCCTGATCCTGACCGGACTGGAGACGCTGCCGCTGCGCATGCAGCGCCACTGCGACAATGCGGCGAGCGTCGCCGGCTGGCTTTCGAACCATCCCAAGGTCGCGTGGGTGAGCTATCCCAGCCTGCCGGGCGACAAGAACAACGCCCTGCAGAAGAAATATTCGCCGCAGGGCGCGGGCGCGGTGTTCACCTTCGGTCTCAAAGGCGGCTACGCGGCGGGCGTCAAGTTCGTCGAGGCGCTGGAGCTTTTCTCGCATCTTGCCAATGTCGGCGACACCAAGTCGCTGGTCATCCATCCGGCCTCGACCACGCACCGCCAGCTTTCCGACGAGCAGAAGATCAAGGCCGGCGCCGGGCCGGACACGGTCCGTCTTTCGGTCGGCATCGAGGACGTCAACGACATCGTCGCCGACCTCGAACAGGCGCTGGACAAGGTCTGATGGCGGCGCCGAATTTTCTCTCTGTCGATGTCGCAAGCGCCGAGCCGGAGGCCGGCGCGCCGGCTCCGGACCGGCTGATTTCGGGCGATCCGAAGTTCCGCACCTGGAATGTCGAGGAGCGGGACGGCGACCTTTATGCCGGCATCTGGGAAGCGACGCCCGGCAAATGGCGCATCGTCTATGACGAGTGGGAGTTCTGCCACATCCTGTCCGGCGTTTCGGTGATCTCCGAGGAAGGCGGCGAGGCGCGCACCGTCAGGGCCGGCGACAGCTTCGTGCTGCGGCCGGGCTTCAAGGGCAGTTGGGAAGTGCTTGAAACCACCCGCAAGGAATATGTGATCAAGCTCTGACCGCCTGCCAACCGGATCAGAGCAGGCGGTCGATTTCGCTGCCGGAGAATCCGTATTCGCTCATCATCTGCCGGTGCCAGGGGCCGCCGAGCAGCTCGCCCAGGCAGGAATCGATGCGCTGGCGCAGCGCGCCGCTGTCTTTGGCCAGTGCGAAGGCGCCCGCCGCCGGCTGCCTTTCCTCGGCCGGAACATCGATGACGGCGAGTTGTGTATCGGGCCGTCCGGCCAGGTAGCCGCGATGCGCCATGGCGACGCTGGCATAGGCATGCACCACGCCGGCGGCGACGGCCTCGGCCGCCTCGGCCTGGGTGCCGAAGATCCTGATCCGCTCGGCCGGAATGCCGTTACGCAGCGCCGTCTGGTGCTGGATCTGGCCTGATATGACACCGATCATGCCGGTCTGATCCATGGCGACCGAGCGATAGCCTACGAAACCGCGCGGATTGTCCCTGGCGACCAGCAGTCCGTCCGACAGCATCCAGATCGGCCGGGTGAAATCGACCAGCTTCTTACGCCCGTCGGAGATGAACAGTCCGGTGGTCATGTCCCACCGATCCCCGGCCAATCCGGGCAGCAGTTCCGCGAACTCCGCTTCGACGGCCGAAAAGCCTTCCAGCCCCAATGTCTGGCAGACTTTCTCCGCCAGCACCGCGTCGCAGCCGTGCAAGGCGCCCGAGGAATCGGTGAAGCAGAATGGCAGAAGGCGAATCTCATGGTCCCGATATCCGTCCGTCGCCTGTCAGAAGGCCACCGCGAGCCGTTCCAGCCCATGGAAATGATAGCTGTCGCGGAAGCGCGGCTCCTCGGCGAGGTGGAGCTTTGGCCGCCGCTCGAACAGGGTCTTCAGCGAGACCTGCAGTTCGAGCCGCGCCAGCGGCGCGCCGATGCAGAAATGGATGCCGGCGCCGAAGGAGACGTTCTTCTGGTCGGCCCGGCCGGGATTGAAGGCCTGCGGCGCAGCGAAGGCGGAGGGGTCGCGGTTGGCCATGCCGAGCAGCAGCGCAATCTTGTCGCCAGGCTTGAGCACGATGCCTGGCTGGACTTCGATCTCCTCATAGGCATAGCGCAGGAACATATGCAGCGGCGCGTCGAAGCGCAGGCATTCCTCGACCGTGGCCGCGGTCGCCTCCGGCGTGGTGAAGAAGCGGCTGGGGTCGCCGCCCTGCGCCAGGATCGCGCGCACCGCATTGCCGGTCTGGTGCACGGTCGCTTCGTGGCCGGCATTGAGCAGCAGAATGGTCGATGACACCAGTTCGTCCTCGGACAGTTTCTGGCCGTCCTCCTGCGCAGAAATCAGAAGCGAAAGCAGGTCGTCGCCCGGCTGCTTGCGCCGCTCGGCGACGTACCCGCGCAGGAAATCGGAAAAGTCGCGCGCGGCGCGGTTGGCGGTCTCCTCGGTCTCGCGCGTGCGGCCATGCATGTACATGGCGACGATCTGGTGCGACCAGTCGAGCAGTTGCGGCGCCATCGCCACCGGCACGCCGAGCATTTCGGCGATGATGGTGATCGGCAAGGGCGACGCAAAGGCAGGCAGAAGGTCGACCCCGGCGGGCTCGAAGCTGTCGATCAGTTCGTTGGCCAACGCCTCGACGCGTGGCCGCAGCCGCTCGACCTGGCGCGAGACGAAGGCGCGGTTGACCAGCGTCCGCAGTCTGGTGTGGACCGGCGGCTCCAGTTCCAGCATCGAATTGGCCTCGATGCCGTCGAAGGCGGCGAGATGCGAACGGTCCTGGCCGACGCCGCGGCTGTCGGGAATGCCGGCCGGGTTCTGGCGGCCGAAGCGGCGGTCGCGCAAGAGCCGGTTGACGTCGTCGAAGCCGCCAAAGCACCAGAAACCGTAGTCCTCCCAGAAGAAGGCGTCCGCGGCGCCCTGCAGGAAGGCATAGGCGTCGTACGGGTTCAGGAAGAAGGCCGGTTCGTGCGGGTCGAGCCGCAGGCGACGGCCGGCGGGATCGAAGGCAAGGTAGGCGGGTGGCGGCATCAAATCGGTCATGCTGGATCATTAGCGCGCCTTGCCAGCCCGGTGCCAGACCGTATCTTGGCGCCCGGCAACCCGATGAATTGAGCCAGCGGGGACCGCTGTGGAAGGATGGTTTCGATGAATGTGATCGTGGTCGGCGCCGGCATCGCCGGACTTTCGACGGCGTGGTCGCTTGTCAAAGCCGGGCACAGCGTTTCGATCGTCGAGCAGGGGCCGATCCCCAACCCGCTTGCCGCATCGGGGGACCATCACCGCATCATCCGTCGCGCCTACCGCGCCGGCACCGGCTATGGCAGGCTGATCACGGAGGCGTATGACGCCTGGGACGAGATGTGGGCCGATCTCGGCGAGAGCCATCTCGATGCCAGGGGTTTCCTCTGCATCTCGCGTGAGCCCGGCGACGAGGCCGAGGAATACCGCGAAGGCCTGGAGGAGGGGAACTTTCCCTTCGAGTTGCTCGACCCGGCCGCCGCGGTCGAGCGCTGGCCTTTCCTGGAGCCGGGCTCATTCCGCTATGCCTATTTTTCGACCGAGGGTGGCGCTCTGCATTGCCGCAGGATCGCCTCCGGCCTCTCTGCATGGCTGCGCGCCAACGGCGCCAATGTCTACGAACACAGCAAGGTGGTCGAGGTCGATGCCGAGGCCGGTCGGATCACGCTGGCCGGCGGCGAGACGATGCAGGCCGACCGCATCGTGGTCACTGCCGGCGCGTGGGTGCTGAAGCTGTTCCCGGAGCTCGGCGGTGAATTGAAGACCTATCGCACCGCGCTTGCTTATGTCGAACCGCCAGCCGATCTTAGGGTGGCCTGGGAAACGGCGCCCGTCATCCTCGATGTCGGCGGCGTCACCGACGGCTACATGATCCCGCTGACGCGCGGCGCCGGCATGAAATTCGGTTCGGGCCTGCACAAGGTGCCGACCAGCGACGCCGATCGGAACCGGGCGCCGGTGCCGGGCGAGGGGGAGGTGATCCGCAACCTGTTCTCGCCGCCGATCGCCCGCATCGCTGAATACAGGGTGACCGAGGTCGTGACCTGCGCCTACACCTTCACCGCCGACGAGAAGTTCTTGGCGCACGAAAGGGGCAAATGCCTGGTCGTCTCGGCCTGCTCCGGTCATGGCTACAAGTTCGGCGCGGCGGTCGGCAGGCGTGTCGCCAAAGCCGTTGGCGACGGTGATGTCGGCGGCCTCAAGAAGTGGCTGCGGGCAGAGGTGGCCTAATCCCGGCAATGGCGCTCGATATGCACGCGCCGCCAGTGCGTGGAGCCTTCCCTGACCAGAACCCGACGCGCCACCCTCTGGTATGAGGGCGCGATCTCGGTGATGCGCCGCCGCTCCGGCCGTACCAGCACCTCCCGGGCGACGCTCTCATATTCGGCCGGAAGGACCACGCGCCGCACACGCTCGGGTTCGATGACCACGGTTTCGGCGACCCGCGCATAGCGGGCCTTGCGCCACACCTTGCACAGTACCTTGCGGCCGTGGATGATGCGCCATTCCCAGGCATAGCCGCCATCGTCAACCTTGACCGTGTGGTAGACGGTGCGGCTGACGGCCGGCACCACCTCGTAGCTGACGCGGGCTGGCGCGATCTGCTCGACGCTCTCGCGCGTGCCGTAGATCGGCGCATCGTAGTCGACGAGTTGGCCGCCGGGGCTGACCATCAAGTCCTCGTAAACGGTATCGTAGACCGCCGGCCTGCGGATCGGCTCGTAGCATTCGAGCGCGCGGGCGCCGGCAGCCGTTTGCGATATCGTGGCAAGGATGGCGAGGCCCGCCACGGCCAGGGATGCAGGGCTTTTGCGGATCATGACATTCCCCCATGGAAAAGAACGCCAGTTCAACGCGGAAGTTGTAGCGGAAGCTCCGTGCCCGGAAAGCGGTTTTGCGGCTTTTCGTTAAGGGGCGCGGTTAAGAAAGTGCTACCGTTTCGGAGTGCCCCGGGAGCCGGTTCGTCGAAAGACGCTTCGCTCCCGCCTTTCGTGGTGGTAGCGCTTGATTCGGCTTAACCAGATGGCTAGGAGGGGCGGCCTTGCGTTAGGGTGAGCCGGCATCCTATTTACATCCTAACGATCCAGAACCGATTCTGCCCGATTGCTCATACTCCCCGGCGCCGGAATCCCATCTTCAAAAAGGGATAGTCCATGAAGAACCCCGTCGAAACCTACATGAACCTCGTTCCGATGGTGGTCGAACAGACCAATCGCGGCGAGCGGGCCTACGACATTTTCTCGCGCCTGCTGAAGGAGCGCATCATCTTCATCACCGGTCCGGTCGAGGACGGCATGGCGACGCTGGTTTGTGCACAGCTTTTGTTCCTCGAGGCGGAGAACCCGAAGAAGGAAATCAACCTCTACATCAATTCGCCGGGCGGTGTCGTCACTTCGGGCATGGCGATCTACGACACCATGCAGTTCATCAAGCCGGCGGTGTCGACGCTCTGCATCGGCCAGGCCGCCTCGATGGGCTCGCTGCTGCTTTGCGCCGGCCACAAGGACATGCGCTTCGCCACGCCGAACGCCCGCATCATGGTCCACCAGCCGTCCGGCGGCTTCCAGGGTCAGGCCTCAGACATCGAACGTCATGCCCAGGACATCATCAAGCTGAAGCGCCGCCTCAACGAGGTCTACGTCAAGCACACCGGCAAGAGCTATGACGAGATCGAAAAGACGCTCGACCGTGACCATTTCATGACCGCCGACGAGGCCAAGGACTTTGGTCTGATCGACAAGGTCATTTCGTCGCGCGAGGCCGCCGAAGTCGCCGCCGCATAGGCCCCGGTTGGCAGCCTGGTGGCGGGAAAACACGCTTTTGGCGTGGCTTGCGGCATTTCGGCCACAATTGGCTGTTCCCTCGACGGGTGGGATTGCCTACGTTAAGGCTATGTTGATTTTCGACGGCTTAGCTTTGTGTGGGGTTGCTGCGAATCGTTGCCGCGTCTTCTGATTTGTGTTTCGTACGGAATACGCTGTGTGAGCTGGGACACTGGCGGTAGCGCATTCTCGCGATAGATTGATGAGACGCCCTTGGCCAGACCATCGGCGGGCGGGCGGGGAAAGGACAGGAAAATGAGCAAGGTCGGCAACAACGGCGGTGATTCAAAGAACACGCTCTACTGCTCGTTTTGCGGCAAAAGCCAGCACGAGGTGCGCAAGCTGATTGCCGGTCCGACGGTCTTCATCTGCGATGAATGCGTCGAGCTCTGCATGGACATCATCCGCGAGGAGAACAAGACCTCGATGGTGAAGTCGCGCGAGGGCGTGCCGACCCCGCAGGAGATCCTCAAGGTCCTCGACGACTATGTCATCGG
>NZ_RZOI01000660.1:0-3364 GCF_004022645.1 Mesorhizobium sp. M4A.F.Ca.ET.020.02.1.1
CCCTATCCGGACAACGGCGCCATGGCCGCCAATGTCGAGAAGATCATCCTGGACAATGGCGCGGTACCGGCAACGATCGCGGTGGTCGCCGGCCGCATCAAGATCGGCCTCTCCGACGGCGAGCGCGAATCGCTGGCGATGACCGGCGACGCCATGAAACTGTCGCGCGCCGATCTCGGCTTTGCCGTCGCGCAAGCGCGCACCGGCGGCACCACCGTCGCCGCGACGATGATCGCCGCGTATATGGCCGGGATAAAGGTGTTCGCCACCGGCGGCATCGGCGGCGTGCACAAGGGCGCTGAAAAGAGCTTCGACATCTCGGCCGACCTCGACGAGCTGGCGCGCACGCCGGTCATCGTGGTGTCGGCCGGCGCCAAGGCAATCCTCGACATCGAAAAGACGCTGGAAGTGCTGGAGACGCGCGGCGTGCCGGTCGTCGGCCATGGCTGCGAGACGATGCCTGCGTTCTGGTCCAGGCATTCGCCGTTCCGCGCCCCGCTCACCTTGCATGCGCCGGAGGACATTGCGCATTTCTACCGGACGCGGCAGGCGCTGAGCCTCGGCGGCGGCATACTGATCGCCAACCCGGTGCCGGAGAACGAGGAGATCCCGGCCAAGGAGATGGATGGCTACATCCAGGCGGCGCAGAAGGCGGCGGAGGCGCTCAACGTCAGCGGCAAGGCAGTGACGCCGTTCCTGCTGTCGAAAATCCTCGAGCTGACCGGCGGCCGCAGCCTCAAGACCAACATCGCGCTGGTCGAGAACAATGCGCGGCTGGCGGCCAGGATCGCCAAGGCGCTGTAGCGTCTACTTGCCCGCCCGCAGCCCCGCCTCATAGGCGCGGCGCGCCCAGACCGCCATCTCGTCGGGGTCGTCGAACGCGCTGTCGGGAATACTCCAATAGGGCATGGCGACCAGCTTGCCATGCCTGGAGCCGGTGTAGGTCCACTGCTGGCAGCCGGCGGCCTCGAAATCGGGGGCGCTTTGCTCGTCGGCCTTCAGCTTCAGCTCGCCGCGCAGCACGATGGCGACGATGACGCCGTCGCAATAGATGCCCTTGCCGCCGAACATCTTTCGGATGCTGATCGGCCCCAGGCTTTCGAACAGTTCTTCAAGGCGCGCATTGTCCATGCCGCGATCATCTCATCCGGCGTGGGCCTTGTCATCGCCGCAACCAAAGGCATGCTGACAGATTGAGATACGAAAACGGAGCTCCCGCCATGCCTGTCCTGCTCAAAGGCTCCTGCCGGTGCAATGCTGTCCGCTTCGAAGTGGAAAGCAACACGCCGGTGCCGTTCATGCTCTGCTACTGCTCGATCTGCCGCAAGCAGCAGGGCGGCGGCGGTTTCGCCATCAATCTCGGCGCCGACTACGAGACGCTCAAGATCACGGGCAAGCGCAGCCTCGGCGTCTACCGGGCCGAGATAGAGGATGACGAGCATCCGCATTGCGAGGTGTCGACCGGCGAGCGCAACTTCTGCCGCAAATGCGGTTCGGCGCTCTGGCTCTACGACCCGACCTGGCCGGATCTGGTTCATCCCTTCGCCTCGGCGATCGACAGCGAGCTGCCGGTACCGCCGGAAAAGGTGCATCTGATGCTGAAATACAAGGCGAGCTGGGTCGAGCCGGTGATCGGCAAGAACGACAAGCTGTTCGACGTCTACCCGGAAGAATCGATCGCCGACTGGCACAAGCGCACCGGCATGTGGGTAGACTGAGCTGAACCTAAGGGCGATGCGTTAGCGCAACCCAGCGCTCGATCTGCTCCACATCCACCCCATCGCGCTGCGCGACGACCAAGGGATGATCTGCATCATGCAGAAACACCTTGGGGCGCATGTTGCCAAGCTGGAATACAACATTGGCATGTAGGTGCATCGAGCTTGGGTATTCGGGAATATCGTGCATCAGATACCCGAAGCAAAGTTCGTCCTCATATTGGCCACTGTCATATCCGTCGCGATAGACATTCCAGCTCCTTTCCGAGACCGACATCCATACGCCGAAGCAGAACTCGTCGGTCAGCGCAGGAACGGGCAACGGCAGCAGGCAACGAATAAATCGATCCGTTTGGCCCGTGGCGTAACTCACCAGGCAGAAATCTTCATTCTTGCGGAAGGTCGATCGAGCGACCTCATCGAGTGCGTCTGGATCCACCGGCGCGTCGAACGCCAGGTCTGTCGGAAGCCCGACAAACTCCTTGCTACAACAGGCACACCGCCAGCGATATGCCTCGGCGCGCATGATGAAAAAGCTAAGCCGCGCTTGAAGCGCGCGCCTCGGCAAGCGCCTTGAGGTCGGCCGGCTTCAACTCGACCGACTCGCCGCAGCCGCAGGCCGAGCTCTGGTTCGGGTTCTTGAAGGTGAAGCCGGTGCGCAGCGTCGTCTGCTCGAAATCCATCTCGGTGCCGAACAGGAAGAGCGCTGCTTCCGGCGCGACATAGACATGCGCGCCGTCGCGCTCGATATGATCGTCCTTGGTGTTCGGCTCGGTCACCAGGTCGACCGTGTATTCCATGCCGGCGCAGCCGCCCTTCTTGATGCCGAGGCGGATGCCGTGCGCATTCTCGCGCGTGGCGACGATCTCGCGCACCCGGTCGGCGGCCTTTTCGGTCATCGTGATGACGGCGAAGCGTCCCATTCTCTTTCCTCTTCCATTCCATGCAGGTTCAAGGCCCGCCGAATGATTCATCACCTAAAATGGTGAAGTTTGTTGGCGGGTGCAACCCCGGCTCTGTTACTGAACCGTTGCAAGCAACTGACTGGCCTCCCGTTCCAAAACCTTATACATCGCCGTCGGATGACGCTCTTCAGCGGCATAGAACTGGTTGGAGGCCAGATCGAATGCAGTTTCCGGCAACTCATCCATCCTATCCATTCTTTGCAAGCGGTCCCGAGGAAAGTTCGGGCCGAACACCGCCAACGCACTTTCCGCTGCAGCCGCATGTTCCGACAGGCCGAGCCGCCGCATCGCGCCAATGGCTCGCTCGATCGTTATTCCACACGAATTGTGGAAGTACTGATGAAAGGTGCCATTCAGGACATCACCGAGCAGAATATCCGCGCAAAGCACGTCGGCGACGCCTGCCGGCATTCCGTTCAGAAGCGCGTCAAATGCGGCCGGTTTGCCCATGCTGTTGAGAAAGTCGTCGCCGCCCCATTGCTGCATCAGCTTCATCGTCGAGGGCGGCACGAATTCGGGAAGATCGATCTCCCAATCTTCCATTTGAGCCCTCAATACCAGCCGACCGCGACCTGCGCCTCTTCCGACATGCGGTCCGGCGTCCACGGCGGATCGAACACCATGCTGACCTCGACTCCGGAAACACCCTCGACCGCGCCGACGGCATTCTCGACCCAGCCC
>NZ_RZOI01000661.1:0-3358 GCF_004022645.1 Mesorhizobium sp. M4A.F.Ca.ET.020.02.1.1
AGTCGGTGAATTCCTTGGCCGGCTTGGTCACCACCTTGAAGCCGTTATAGTCGAGCCAGTCGATCAGCGGCCGGATTGAGGAATATTCCTGATCCTCAACCAGCGCCGTGTAGTAGTAGGCACGCAACAGATAGCCGCGCTTCTGGAAGCTCGACAGAAGCTTGCGGTAGTCGATGTCGAAGCCGAGCGCCCGCGAGGTGGCATAGAGATTTGCGCCGTCGATGAAAAGAGCGATTTTCTCACGAGGGTCGAACATGGAAAAATGTCCTTTTTCAAAATGGGCGGTCGTCTAAATGCATCGGCGACCATGCCCGCGGCCCCATGATGGACCATACGGCCTTATCATCCGAGATAGCGCCAGTTTTGCGGCAATCCAAGCAGTGTCGGTGCCTCGCAAGCAATTGTGATCGGCGGTGCCATCGTCGCGGGTCTTTTCCCGCACTGAGCCTGGATAACCCCTGAAGCCGCACCACCTTGCCAAGAAGCTTGTATTTTAGCGGCGTTCAGGTTAAGGACCGCGCCTGTTTTCCATCAAATCCATCGCATGAAAGGGGCAATTCATGGCCCGCGTAACCGTTGAAGATTGCATCGACAAGGTCGACAACCGCTTCGAGCTCGTGCTTCTGGCCGGCCACCGCGCCCGTCAGATCAGCCAGGGCGCGCAGATCACCGTGCCGCGCGATAACGACAAGAACCCGGTGATCGCGCTGCGCGAGATCGCCGACGAGACGCTGTCGCCCGACGATCTCAAGGAAGACCTGATCCACTCGCTGCAGAAGCACGTCGAGGTCGACGAGCCGGAAGCTGACGGCGAGGTGATCGCGGACCAGACCGGTGCTGCCGTCGCGACGGCCGATGCCGACGATGCCGAGGACAACATCGCTTTCGACCGCATGACCGAGGAAGACCTTCTGGCCGGCATCGAAGGCTTGGTGCCGCCGGAAAAGAGCGACGACTACTAAGCTCTTAGAATTGCCTGGATCAAGCATCCGGCACTTCCGTATCGGCAGTTTCGTGGCTATCTATGACATGCGCCGCACACCAGTGCGGCGCATGATTCATTTCAGCACCGAGAGATCCCGCCCATGATGCGTCAGTATGAGCTTGTCGAGCGCGTCCAGCGCTACAAGCCTGACGTCAACGAGGCGCTGTTGAACAAGGCCTACGTCTACGCCATGCAGAAGCATGGCCACCAGAAGCGCGCTTCCGGCGATCCCTATTTCTCGCATCCGCTCGAAGTCGCCGCCATCCTCACCGATATGCATATGGACGAAGCGACCATTGCGGTTGCCCTGCTGCATGACACGATCGAGGACACCACCGCGACCAGGGCCGAGATCGACGAATTGTTCGGGCCGGAAATGGGCAAGCTGGTCGAGGGCCTGACCAAGCTCAAGAAGCTCGACCTCGTCTCCAAGAAGGCCGAGCAGGCGGAGAACCTGCGCAAGCTCCTGCTGGCGATCTCCGAGGACGTGCGCGTGCTGCTCGTCAAGCTCGCCGACCGCCTGCACAACATGCGCACGCTCGACCATGTTCCCGAAGCCAAGCGCCTGCGCATCGCCGAGGAGACGATGGACATCTATGCGCCGCTCGCCGGTCGCATGGGCATGCAGGGCATGCGCGAGGAGCTTGAGGAGATCGCCTTCCGCTACATCAATCCGGAAGCCTACCGCGCCGTCACCGCGAGGCTCGCCGAGATATTCGAGCGCAACAAGGGCGTTCTGACCGAGATCGAAAAGGCGCTGTCCGGTCTGTTCGAAAAGCATGCGATCAGGGCCAGCGTCAAAAGCCGTCAGAAGAAGCCGTGGTCGGTGTTCCGCAAGATGGAGGCCAAGGCGCTCTCCTTCGAGCAGCTTTCCGACATCTTCGGCTTCCGCGTCGTCGTCGACACCGTCGAGGATTGCTACCGGGCGCTCGGCGCCATCCACACGACATGGTCGATGGTGCCCGGCCGCTTCAAGGACTACATCTCGACTCCCAAGCAGAACGACTACCGCTCGATCCACACCACCATCGTCGGCCCGTCGCGCCAGCGCGTCGAATTGCAGATCCGCACCCGCGAGATGAACAAGATCGCCGAATACGGCGTCGCCGCGCATTCGATCTACAAGGATACTGGCGGCAAGACGAATGGCGCCGGCCATGCCATCTCGAAGGAGACCAACGCCTATGCCTGGCTGCGGCGCACCATCGAGCAGCTGGCCGAAGGCGACAACCCGGAGGACTTCCTCGAGAACACCAAGCTGGAGCTCTTCCAGGACCAGGTGTTCTGCTTCACGCCAAAGGGCATGCTGATCGCGCTGCCGCGTGGCGCGACCCCCATCGACTTCGCCTATGCCGTCCACACCGATGTCGGCGACACGTGCGTTGGCGCCAAGGTCAATGGCCGCATCATGCCGCTGATGACGGAGTTGAAGAATGGCGACGAGGTCGAGATCATCCGCTCCAAGGCGCAGGTGCCGCCGGCGGCCTGGGAATCGGTGGTCGTCACCGGCAAGGCGCGCGCCGCCATCCGCCGCGCCACCAAGAATGCCATCCGCAAGCAATATTCCGGCCTCGGCGCCCGCATTTTGGAGCGCGCCTTTGAACGCGCCGGCAAGAATTTCACCAAGGAGAGCCTGAAGCCGGTGCTGCACCGGCTGGCGCGCAAGGACATTGACGACGTGCTGGCCTCCGTCGGCCGCGGCGAACTGGCCTCGACCGACGTCATGAAGGCGGTGTTCCCCGACTATAAGGACGAGCGCGTCACGGTCGGCGCCCCCAAGCAGAGGGAGGAGGGCTGGTCGAAGATCCGCAACGCCGCCGGCATGCTGTTCCAGATGCCCGGCCGCGCCGCGCGCAAGGACAAGGACCAGCCGCGCGATGGCGCGGTTCCGATCCGCGGCGTGCGCGGCGATTTGCCGGTTCGCTTCGCGCCGGAGGGTGCCGTGCCTGGCGACCGCATCGTCGGCATCATCCAGCCCGGCACCGGCATCACCATTTACCCGATCCAGTCGCCGGCGCTGCAGGCCTTTGACGACCAGCCCGAGCGCTGGATCGATGTGCGCTGGGACATTGACGAGCGCACCAAGGAGCGTTTCCCGGCGCGCATTTCGGTCACGGCCATCAATGCGCCGGGCTCGCTTGCCGACATCGCCCAGGTCGTTGCCTCGAACGATGCCAACATCCATACACTGTCGATGGTGCGCACCGCGCCCGACTTCACCGAAATGCTGATCGATCTTGAGGTCTGGGATCTCAAGCACCTGAACCGGCTGCTCTCGCAGCTCAAGGACAATTCGAGCGTCAGCGATGCAAGGCGCGTGAATGGATGAATAGTGAATAGTGAATAGTGAATAGTGAATAGTGAATAGTGAAT
>NZ_RZOI01000662.1:0-3356 GCF_004022645.1 Mesorhizobium sp. M4A.F.Ca.ET.020.02.1.1
GGCTCGAAACCGTCCAGCACGTGGCTGCAGGCCTGGGTGTGGACGCCCTTGGTGCCGAACAGGTCCTTGATGCCGAGCGGAATGCCTTCCAGCGCGCCGCCCTCGCCCTTGGCGAGCTTGGCGTCGGAGGCCTTGGCCATGTCGCGGGCCTTGTCGCCGGTGACCGTGACATAGGCATTGAGCACCGGATTGGCGCGCTCGATCGCCTGCAGATAGGCCTCGGTGATCTCGGCGGCGGTGATCTCCTTGCCGCGCAGCCTGGCGCGGGCTTCGGAAATCGTCAGATGTGTCAGTTCGCTCATCAGGCAAGGCTCTTTTCGTAAAACACCGACCATTCGGAGTCGGGATAGTCCAGCACCGGGCCGCACCGCGAGAATCCGGCGCGTTCATAGACAGTCCAGGCGGCGGGGTGGCGGTCGCCGGTTTCCAGCACCAGGCGCGTCATCCCCTCGCTGCGTGCCAGCGCCTCGACCCGCTCGACAATGCTCGCGCCGATCTTCTGGCCACGATGCGAGGGCCTGGTGTACATGCGCTTGACCTCGCCGATGCCGCTGTCGTGGCGCTTCAGCGCGCCGCAGCCAACGGCGAGACCATTGTCGCGCGCGATGAAGACCGTCGTGTCCTTGCCGGCCATCTCCTCCACGGTCATGTGGTAGCAGTGCTCCGGCGGCGTCAGTTCGAGCAGCGTCACGTTGAGTTCCTCGACAAGGATGCGCACATCGTCCTGCAAGGCGGTCTCGACGGCGATCTCGATTGCCATCGGGCCTTTACTCCACCACCTTCGGGACGAGGAAGAAGTTCTCTTCGGTGGCCGGCGCGTTGGCGACGATGTCGGCGGGCTTATTGCCGTCGGTCACGATATCCAGGCGCTTCTTCATCTCCATCGGCGTCACCGAGGTCATCGGCTCGACGCCGGAAACGTCGACTTCGTTCAATTGCTCGACGAAGCCGAGGATGGCGTTCAGTTCGCCGGTCATGCGCTGGACGTCCTCCTCGCTCACCGCAATGCGGGCAAGGTGCGCGACGCGCTTCACTGTCTGAAGATCAACGGACATTTTTGTTGCCTCGGGAAAACCAGCGCTATAGCGGCGACGCGCGCGCCGCGCAACCTGCATCGCCGCGCGGATGGCTGAGATTTGGGCTTAAGGCAGCGCCACGCCTTCGCAGTGGAAGTAGCTGCCGCCATTCCCGGCCTGCTCGCTCTCGTCATCGACCGGCCGAACCGAGACAAGGTCGATCTGCTTCGGGCTCATTTGGGTGACCGACAGGACGTCGGGAAAGACCAAACCCGGCTCCTGGCAGATGGCGGTGACCGCCCAGCTCGGCGAGCGCGATGCCTTGGTGACCTGAAGGAACTCGCAATTGAATTCGATGCCCTCGAGTCCGCGGGCCGACAGGACGATGTTGCCTGCCTCGATCAAGTCCTGCAGCTTGCCCTTCTTGGCCTGCGCGCACAGTTCCTCCGATTGCAGGTAGACGCCGTCGATGAAGCCCTCGGCCGCCGGCGCGGGGGACGCGGCAACCAGCATCGAAACACAAAGTGTCTGCCTCAAAGCCATGATTTCATTCCATTTCCCCAATGAATAGTCCCGGCTCAGCGCGTCTCCGCGCCTATAACGTGATGGTTTGGCCAATCGCCGGCAAGGCCACATCGACGCCGGAGCCCTCCATGCCGGCGACGAACTTGTCGGCGGTCTGGTCGATGATCGGGAAGGTGCCGAAATGGCAGGGAACGACCGTGTCGAAGTTGAAGAAGCGCTGGCAGGCGAGCGCCGCCACCGCGCCGCCCATGGTGAAGCGGTCGCCGATCGGCACAAGGCCGATCTTCGGCTCATGCAGTTCGTTGATCAGCGCCATGTCTGAGAAGATGTCGGTGTCGCCCATATGGTAGAGCGTCTTGTCCTGCGGGAAATGCAGCACGAGGCCGCCGGGATTGCCGAGATAGGTGTTGGCGCCGCCCTCGCCGCCGAAGGACGAGGAGTGCAACGCTTGGACGAAGGTGGTGGTGAAGGCGCCGCAATCGACGGTGCCGCCGATATTGCCGGGATTGATCTTGCTGCCGCTGGCGCCCTGGCCGACCAGATACATGCAGATCTCGTAATTGGCGACCAGGACGGCGCCGCTCTTCTTCAGAATCTCCAGCGCGCCGCTGACGTGATCGTTGTGGCCATGGGTCAAGAGCACGTGCGTCACCCCTTCCGCCGGCCCTTCCCAGCCGCCCGTCCAGGACGGATTGCCGATCAGATAGGGGTCGATCAGGATATTGGCCCCTGCCGTCTCGACGCGGAACGCCGAATGTCCGTACCAGGTCAGTTTCATCAATGCCTTCCTCGATTTTTGCTGCGCCAGAGGATAGAACGCCTCCGGCAGAATTAAAGTGCCATCACATGCGGTGCGTCAAAAAGGGTGCGCCGCGCTTGAGGTCAGAGGAAAGCAGTTGGGCATCATATCGATCGAGGACTTGCCGGCACGTCTCCAAGGCGGCAGGACCTTGGCCGGGCTCGACCTCGGCGACAAGACGATCGGTGTGGCGGTCTCCGACCGGGGCCTCGCTTTCGCTCATCCGCGGCCTGTCATCATGCGCAGGAAATTCTCGCTCGACGCGGCCCTGCTGCTCGCCCAGATGCAGAAGGACAATGTCGGCGCGATCGCGCTCGGCCTGCCCGTCAACATGGACGGGTCGGAAGGCCCGCGCGCCCAGAAATCGCGCGCTTTCGTGCGCAACATGGCGTCCCTGTCCGACCTGCCCTTCGTGCTCTGGGACGAAAGGTTGTCGACGGTGGCGGCCGAGCGGACGCTGATTGAGATGGATTTTTCGCGCAGGAAGCGCGCCGACAAGATCGATTCGGCGGCGGCGGCCTTTATTCTGCAGGGAGTGCTGGATCGGCTCCAGTCACTTGAGGAACCGAACCCGACCAGCGATTCCTGACCCAGGCGGTGATGTTGCGGCGGCGGCGGAACGCCCACAGCGCCATCAGCAGGAAGCTGTCGAAGACGCAGGCTTTCGCCACCATGCCGGGAATCAGAGCGGGATCGATGCCCAGCATCTCGCCGTAAAGCTGGAACACCAGGTCATGCAGCGGGCGGCTCAGCATCACGTAGCCGAAATTCATGTCGTTGAGCGACAAGAAGAACCAGCCCCAGAACAGGAGCAGCGGAGCGGCCCAGAGCGCGAACAGGGTACGCATCAGCGGCCATCCCTCGAATTCGCTTCCGGACGACCGGAAATGCGTGACAGCAGCGAACTGTGCGCGGCGCCCCGTGCCATGACATGGGCGGTCGCGCGGAATTCATTGTCGGCCGCGAATGCCTCAACCCGCGCCGAGCGCTGCTCGGCCAGCACCGCGACATAGGAA
>NZ_RZOI01000663.1:0-3342 GCF_004022645.1 Mesorhizobium sp. M4A.F.Ca.ET.020.02.1.1
ACAATGTGCACCGTAAGTTCCGTCCCCTCCCCGGCGAAATCGTCGTCCACCAACGCCAGCGCGACGCTCTTGCCAACCGTGTAGCCATAGCCGCCGGAGGTGACGAAGCCGACGCGCCGGCGCTTGTGCCAGACCGGCTCGAAGCTGAAGCACCGAGGCGCCGACGACACCTCCTCCGATGACAACCGCGCGATAATGCGACTTCACGAGCCTCTCCCTCTCGTTGGAAGCCGTTAGCATATGCCTACTGTACATATGTGTCTAGACACTTATGTCCAGAGCTTGCGCGCGGTGATCCGGCGTGCCACTTGTGTGTCCATGATCATGATTTCGCCGCAAGACGAGCCGGCGCCCGGCAACATCAAGGTAACGCGCTCGGACTGGATCAACCTCGCGCTGCAGGCGCTCGTCTCCGACGGCATCGAGAGCGTGCGCGTGCTGCCGCTCGGCCAGAAGCTCGGCGTGTCGCGGTCGAGCTTCTACTGGTATTTCGAAAGCCGCCAGGATCTGCTCGACCAGTTGCTGAAGCATTGGCATGAGACCAATACCAAGGCGATCGTCGAGCGCGCCCAGCGCCCTGCCGCAACCATCATCATGGGCGTGCTCAACGTGTTCGAATGCTGGGCCGACGAGCGCATGTTCGACCCGAGGCTCGACTTTGCCGTACGTGAATGGGCCAGGCGCTCGGACGATGTGCGGCGCATGATCGACCAGGCCGACGACGATCGCCTCACCGCTATCCGCGACATGTACCAAAGACACGGCTTTGACGCGGAGAATGCCTTCATCCGGGCGCGCGTGCTTTACTATATGCAGATCGGCTACTACGTCCTCGACCTCAAGGAACCGGTCGAGGCCAGGGTCAGCCATCTCGCGGCCTATCTTCGCGCCTTCACCGGCCAGGAGCCGAGCGAGGCCGATGTGGCGCATTTCATGCGCTTTATCGCGGCGCGGTGATAGCGCTCGAGCACCCGGAATCAACCTTAGCGATCAACAAAGCTTGTGTGTGGCTTCGCTACCCTTGTGAGCGGTGATAAAATGGTCGAATAGTCAGGCAGGGAGCCACCCTCGAAACTGCCCATGCCGTTTTGGGGAAGTTGGCTGGGCGGAATTCTGGAATGGCAAGTCCTTTGAGACCACGCAAGAGAAGAGGCCGCATTGCCTCGGCGCTGCTTGCCGTCGACGCGTGGCTCGATTCCTCGCTCTACGAAATCGGCTTCAAGGCAGGCCAGTTCTGGGAAGCGGCGACCATCTTTTTCCGACGCTTCCGCGTCAAGGGCTGGCGGCGCGGCATCATCGAGGTGCTCAGCGAAGGCTTCACTATGGGCGCTGGCGGCATCGTCGTGCTGCTTGCGCTGGCGATGCCTGCCTTCGAGATCACAGCCGGCGACTGGCGCGCGCAGGGCGACTTCGCCGTCACATTCCTCGACCGCTACGGCAACGAGATCGGCCAGCGCGGCATCATCCAGCGCGACTCGGTGCCGGTCGACGAAATGCCCGACCATGTCATCAAGGCGGTGCTGGCGACCGAGGACCGGCGCTTCTTCGACCATTACGGTATCGACGTGCTCGGCCTGTCGCGCGCCATCTTCGAGAACGTCCGCGCCAACTCGGTCGTGCAGGGCGGCTCCAGCATCACCCAACAGCTGGCCAAGAACCTGTTCCTGACCAATGAGCGCACCTTCGAGCGCAAGATCAAGGAAGCTTTTCTCTCGTTGTGGCTGGAAGCCAACCTATCGAAGAAGGAGATCCTGCAGCTTTATCTCGACCGCGCCTATATGGGCGGCGGCACATTCGGCATCGAGGCGGCGGCGGATTTCTATTTCGGCAAAAGCGTCAAGGACCTGAACCTCGCCGAGGCGGCAATGCTGGCCGGCCTGTTCAAGGCGCCGACCAAATACGCCCCGCACATCAACCTGCCGGCCGCCCGCGCGCGCGCCAATGTGGTGCTGTCCAACCTCGTCGATTCCGGCTTCATGACCGAAGGCCAGGTGCTGCAGGCGAGGCTGCATCCGGCCGACGTCGTCGACCGCGGCGAGCAGAAGAGCCCGGACTACTTCCTCGACTGGGCCTTCGACGAGGTCAAGAAGATCGCCAAGCCCGGCCAGCACTCACTGGTCGCCCACACCACTTTCGATGCCAACATCCAGAAGGCGGCTGAGGAGTCCGTCGAATTCCACCTGCGCCAGTTCGGCAAGGAATACAACGTCACCGAAGGCGCGGTGGTGGTGATCGAGACCAACGGAGCGGTGCGCGCCATCGTCGGCGGCCGCGACTACGGCGCCAGCCAGTTCAACCGCGCCACCAGGGCGCTGCGCCAGACCGGCTCCTCGTTCAAGCCCTACGTCTACGCCACAGCCATGGAGCACGGCTTCACGCCTGACTCGGTGGTTTCCGGCGGCCCCGTTAGCTGGGGCAACTGGTCGCCGCACAACTACAGCGGCGGATCGGCCGGCAATGTCACCCTGATCACGGCCATCGCCAAGTCGATCAACACTGTGCCGGTGCGGCTCGCCAAGGACCATCTCGGCATCGGTCCGATCAAGGCGATGGCCGAGGCGATGGGCGTCGAGTCGCCGCTGGAAGGGCACAAGACCATGGTGCTCGGCACCTCGCTCATGACGGTGATGGACCAGGCGACGGGCTACAGCGTGTTCGCGCAGAACGGCTTCGTCGGCTCGCGGCACGGAATCACCCAGCTCGTCACCCGCACCGGCGATGTGGTCTACGACTGGGCCAAGGACGCGTCGCCGCCGCGTCGGGTGCTGTCGGAGCAGGCGCTGAAATACATGAACACCATGCTGGCGGCGGTGCCGGTGATAGGGACGGCGCGGCGCGCCCAGCTTCCCAACATCGTCGTCGCCGGCAAGACGGGCACGACGCAATCCTACCGCGACGCCTGGTTCGTCGGCTTCACCGGCAATTACACGGCCGCCGTCTGGCTGGGCAATGACGACTTCACGCCCACCAACAAGATGACCGGCGGTTCGCTGCCGGCGATGGTCTGGCAGCGGCTGATGGTCTACGCGCACCAGAATATCGACCTGAAGCCGATCCCCGGCCTCGATCACCCGTTCGTCGATCCGGAAGTCGCGGCCAAGGCCGAGGAGGCCGCCCAGAAGAATGCCGAGGAGGCCGCAGCGCAGGCCCAGGCCGAGCGGCCGCCGGTGCTCTCCGGCCAGACCACACAGACGCTGCGCGAGATGACCAAGGCGTTCCAGACAGCCCCTGTGCTCGACGCGCCCAAGGCGCCGGAGACGCTGTCGGCGCTCTAAGCGTCCCATTCAGCGTCCGCCTATCCACCGGCGCGACTTGCCACGAGGCCCCTGCCCGCGATATCCC
>NZ_RZOI01000664.1:0-3335 GCF_004022645.1 Mesorhizobium sp. M4A.F.Ca.ET.020.02.1.1
GGGAGCATTTCCACCCCATCATCCGCCAGGCCCTGCACGCCGAGGACGAGCAGATTCATGTTGCCCTTTGGCCGGACATGCCGTCGGCGCACCAGCTTGCTTCCCGGCACTACGCTTTCGAGGGGCGCTGCTTCGTCGCAAGCGCCGCGACGTATCTTCCTGTGGAGGCCGTGCCGCCGGACCTGCGGGCGGCCTATGAAAAGGGGACGGGGGGAGACGCTTCGTTTCCCGGAGGATCGGGGGTCATCGGGCCCGATGGCGAATACCTGGTCGGTCCGGTCTTCGGTGACGCGCCCGTCATCTGTGACCTTGACCTTGCGCAGACCATAGCGTTCAAACACGATCTCGACGTAACGGGTCACTACAGCCGATCCGATATCCTGCATTGGGGCGTCGATCGGCCGGGAACGAGGTATGGCGAGCAAGGCAGATCAGACTATCGGAGCAAGTGATCAAAACTGGGATGAGTTCGCGCCAAACGACACCCGGCGACGAATCCTCATGGAAGCCAGCGCGCTCTTCCGCCGCCACGGATATCGGGCCACCTCGACACGACAGATCGCGGCTGCGGTAGGCATCAGGCAGCCATCGCTGTTTCACCATTTCGCAAACAAGCAGGCGATACTCGAGGCGCTGTTTTCTCTCAGCCTCGACAATGCGGTGGTCGTCGCGGAAAGGACAGCGAACGCATCTGGATCGGCGGCAGCGAGACTTCATGACTATCTGGTCTGGGATCTCGAGACGCTACTGAGCCTGCCGCTCTCGCTATCCGAACTCTACAGCAGCGATATATTGCGTGCGCCGGAATTGGCGCACTGGGCCGCCAAGCTCGAATCCCTCTACCTCGCGTTGGAGAAACTTGTCCGCCAGGGCATAGAGGCGGGCGAGTTCGTTGCCACGGATCCGGTGCTCATACGCATCCTGATCGCAAACGTGACGATCGCACACATCCAGTACGCGGACGAACGGCCTGATCGAGATCCCAAGAAGCTGGCGCGCGACGGTGCGCGGTTCGTACTCGCCGGGCTGAGCAACATGCAATCCGCTCATCTTGACGAGTTGATCTCTGGCACACGAAGCCGGACCGTCAGCGGGCAGACGTAGATGTTTCTGCTGGAGCGCTTCGCTGGCGAACGCTCTCCGCCACGCATCGGCTACTCGTCGGCGGCAATCGCCAGTTTATGGCTTGGCACTGTCGTCGGTCCCGCAGCGGTAACGGATTTAGAAAATCGTAAGGAATTTCAAAAGCCTGCATAAACCCTGCTTTAACGCGCCCTTAAATCGCCGCATCTAGTCTGCACCCGAGCGCCATTAGCACCGGGACATTAAGCGCAGCGCATGGCGAACCGCAGAGACAGTCGCATCGAACCGAGCTTCGACGGGCCGCCCCAGGCGAAATCCCCGGCCGGGTTCTCGGTGAGCGAGGAGGATCGCGTCGTGCCGGGCAGTCGCAAATCCGCCGCCAGACGCAAACCGGCCAGGAAGTCGTCGCGGCGCGGGCGCGACCGCAGCCGGCGCGGCCTGTTCGGCATTCTCGCCCGACTGGCCTACTGGTGCTTCGTGCTGGCCATCTGGGGCGGCATCGCGGTGGCCGGCATCGTCGTCTATTACGGCGCCAAGATGCCGGCAGCGACCACCTGGTCGATCCCCGACCGCGCCCCCAACATCAAGATCGTTTCGGTCGACGGACAGCTGATCGCCAATCGCGGCATGAGCGGCGGCGAGGCCGTCGGCCTGCACGAGATGTCGCCCTACATCCCCGAGGCCGTCGTCGCCATCGAGGATCGCCGCTTCTATTCGCATTTCGGCATCGATCCGATCGGGCTGACGCGCGCCATGGTCACCAATGTGCTTGGCGGGCATTTCTCGCAGGGCGGCTCGACGCTGACGCAGCAGCTGGCCAAGAACCTGTTCCTGACGCCCGACCGCACGCTGGAGCGCAAGGTGCAGGAAGTGCTTTTGGCGCTGTGGCTGGAGCACAAGCACACCAAGGACCAGATTCTCGAAATGTACCTCAACCGGGTCTATTTCGGCTCGGGCGCCTATGGCGTCGAAGCGGCCTCGCGGCGCTATTTCGGCAAGAGCGCGCGTGACGTGACGCTCTCCGAGGCGGCGCTTCTGGCGGGCCTGCTCAAGGCGCCGTCGCGGCTGTCGCCGGCGCGCGACCCGAAGGCGGCCGAGGAGCGTGCGCAGCTGGTGCTCGCCGCCATGCGCGACGAGGGCAAGATTGGCGCCAAGGAACTGACGAGCGCGATGAGCGCGCCGGCGACGCGCGCGCCGTCCTACTGGACCGGATCGGAAAACTACGTCGCCGACACTATCATGGGCGAACTGCCCGACCTGATCGGCGACGTGCGCGGCGATATCGTCGTCGACACGACGGTCGATCTCACCTTGCAGAAGCTTGCCGAACAGTCGATCCGGCGGCTGATCGACGAGAGCGGCAAGAAGCTCAACGTCACGCAGGGCGCGCTGGTATCGATCGACGATTCCGGCGCGGTGCGCGCCATGGTCGGCGGCTATGACTATTCGACCAGCCAGTTCGACCGCGCCTCGGAAGCGCGCCGCCAGCCGGGCTCGGCCTTCAAGCCCTTCGTCTACATGGCAGCGCTCGAGGCCGGCCGCACGCCGGACAGCGTGCGCAACGACGCACCGATCAAGATCGGCAAGTGGACGCCGGACAATTACGGCGGCAAATACTTCGGCAAGGTGACGCTGGCGACGGCGCTGGCGAAATCGCTGAACTCGGTCGCCGCCCAGCTCACCATGGAGGTCGGGCCCGACGCGGTGGTCGAGGCCGCTCACCGCATGGGCATCCAGTCCGATCTGCAGTCGAACACCTCGATCGCGCTCGGCACTTCGGAAGTGACGCCGCTGGAGCTGACCTCGGCCTATGTGCCGTTCGCCAATGGCGGCTACAAGCCGGACATCCATTTCATCCGCCGCGTCACCACGGCTGGCGGCAAGGTGCTCTACGACAACAATGGCGGCAACGCGCCACGCGTCGTCAAGCAAGAGATCGTCGGCATGATGAACTCGATGATGACCGGCACGGTCGAAATCGGCACCGCAAAGAAGGCGGCTTTCGCCTGGCCCTCGGCCGGCAAGACCGGCACCAGCCAGAATTCGCGCGACGCCTGGTTCGTCGGCTACACCGCCAACCTGACCACCGGCGTCTGGTTCGGCAATGACGACGGCAGCGGGATGAAGAAGGTCACCGGCGGCGCGCTGCCGGCGCAGGCCTGGCATGAATTCATGGTCGCCGCGCACGAAGGCGTGCCGGTCCGGCCGCTGCCCGGAACCTGGAAGTCTACCCCTTCGGATACGATCGTGCC
>NZ_RZOI01000665.1:0-3316 GCF_004022645.1 Mesorhizobium sp. M4A.F.Ca.ET.020.02.1.1
CGGCGGCGCTTGTCCAGAGTCGGCCGGCCTCGTCGAGACGGAACCCGTCGAACAGCCCGGCCGTGCAGTCGGCGAAGACCTTGCCGCCCGAAACCTTCTTGCCACCCTTGCCGACGTTGAAGACGCGGATATGCGCCGGGTTCTTGGCGCCATGCGTGCGGCCGGTATCGGCGACATAAAGCAGGCTTTCGTCGAGCGAGAAGGCAAGCCCGTTGGGTCTCACCATGTCGGTGATGACGGCATCGATCTCCCCCGTGCCGGGATCGACCCGGTAGACGTTGCAGGCGCCGATCTCGCTTTCTGCGTGATTGCCCTCATAGTCGGTGTCGATGCCGTAGGCCGGATCGGTGAACCAGATCGAGCCGTCGGACTTCACCACCGCGTCGTTCGGCGAGTTGAGCCGCTTGCCGCGCCAATTGTCGGCGATGGTGATGACCGAGCCGTCATGCTCGGTGCGGCTGACGCGGCGGCCCGAATGCTCGCACGTGACCAGCCGGCCCTGCCGGTCGACGGTGTTGCCGTTGGAATTGCCGGACGGCTGGCGGAACACGCTGACACTGCCGTCGGTCTCGTCATAGCGCAGCATTCGGTTGTTGGGGATGTCGGACCAGACGAGGTAGCGGCCGGCGGCGAACCAGGCCGGACCTTCCGCCCAGCGGCAGCCGGTGAACAGCTTCTCCACCCGCTCGTTGCTGTTGACCAGCCGCGAAAAACGTGGATCGAGAACTTCGTAATCGGCGGCCGTCATGCTTTTCCTCCGGGCATTTCAGAATGCGCGGATCAAGCCAGTCCGCTAGCCAGAAGGCAATGTGCGAATACGCAGTTGCAATACAAAAAGGGCGAGAGTTGGCGTATGGCTTGTGGCCCGGCGACCAGCCCCGCGGAATTGACGTCGCATTAACCGGCTATGCGCCCAGCGCAATGGTGCATTGCAACATCTTCTTTTTGCAACGCACCAATCCTATGTCATGCTCCGTATCGATCAAGGGAGGAACAATTCGCCGCGGCAACGCGGCACGAAAGGAACCTCTACCATGATCTTCGACAACCTCGTCACCCGCGCTCGCACCAACATCGCCAAGCGCCGCCAGTACAACCGCCTCGTCGCCGAAATCGACAGCTTCTCCAGCCGCGATCTGGCCGACATGCGCGCCGACCGCTCCGAGATGCTCTACCAGATCCACAAGCAGATCTACGGCTGAGCTTTTCGGCCCAACCAGCTCCGCGCTGTCAGGCGCGTTGAGATTCAGGTCAGGCCGAGTCGAGAATGGTGGATTCCGAGAACCGGAGCGGAGCGTACTTAGGTACTGGAGCACCGGAAGCGCAGGAAGCCGCCGTTCGCAGGCCGGCATCACCTGGATATCAATGCGCCGCCAGCGCCTTTTCGATCTGCGGCAACAGCAGCGTCTCCGCCGACTCGGCGGTAATCGGCCCGACATGCTTGTAGGCGATCTTGCCGTCCTTGCCGACGACGAAAGTTTCCGGCACGCCGTAGACGCCCCAATCGATAGCCGCCCGCCCGGCCTCGTCGACACCGATCGCCTGGTAGGGATTGCCGACCTCGCCAAGGAAGCGCCGGGCGTTCTCCGGCTCATCCTTGTAGTTCAGCGCCGCCAGCACAAAACGCTTGTCCTTCGACAAAGCGAGCAGCACCGGATGCTCGTCGCGACACGGCGCGCACCATGAGGCGAAGACATTGACCAGCGTGACCTTGCCGGCGAACGACTTCGAATCGAGCCCCGGCAGCGTGCTGCCTTGCAGCGGTGGCAGATTGGTCTGCGGCGCCGGCAGGCCGATCAGCGCCGACGGCACTTCCGACACGTCGCGGCCGGACAGGAGCTGCGACAGGAACAGCCCGGCCAGCCCCAGGAAGATCAGCAGCGGCAGCAGGACGAACAGGCGACGCGCGCGCGGCGCCGGCGTTCCGGTTTCCGTGCTCTCAGTCATGATTTCGCGCCCTTGTCCTTGAGGGCCTCGCTCTTGTCGGAGCGCCGCCGCACGCCGGCGGCTTCGAGCTCGGCGAGATCGCGCTTGCGCCCGCGCTGGTCGATCAGGATCCATGCGACCAGCCCCGCCAGCACCAGCGCCGTAATGGCATAGGCAGCCGTGACATAGAGCGCATGCGCACTCATGCCCGCCGCTCCGCGCGGATGCGGCATTCCGGCCCGGCCATTTTGCCCTGCTTGTTCATGCCTTCCCTTAGCCTCGCCGTTCCGGCTTCGCAATTGGCCGCCGCGCCGCAGCCCGTATCGCTCAGTCCGTCCCATGGCGCAGCGCCAGCGCCGCCGCCGCCGGCCCGAGCACGGCAAGAAACAGCGTCAGCGCGGCAAGAATGAGGAAGGGCTGCAGGAACGGCGCTGGGTCGGCCACCGCGCCATAGCTTGCCGAGACGCCGAAGATCAGCACCGGAATGGTGAGCGGCAGCACCAGCACCGAGATCAGCAGCCCGCCGCGCGGCAGTGCCACCGCGACCGCGGCGCCGGCCGCCCCGATCAAGGTGATGGCCGGCGTGCCGACGAGAAGCGTCAGCGCGGTGGCGCCGATGCCGGCCGGCTCCATGTTCATGAACAGCCCAAGCAGCGGTGCGGCGACCACCAGCGGCAGCACGCTGCCCGCCCAGTGCGCCAGGCATTTCACCAGCACCGTCAGCGCCAGCATGTGGCGGTCGTGGCCGAGCACCAGAAGATCGAGCGAGCCGTCCTCGCGGTCGGCCTGGAACAGCCGGTCGAGGCCAAGCAGGCAGGCGAGCAAGGCCGCGATCCACAGGATCGCCGGGCCGATACGGGCAAGCAGGTTGAGGTCCGGCCCGACGCCGAACGGGATGGTGGCGATGACGGCGAGGAAGAAGATGACCCCGGTGAGCGCGCCGCCGCCGGCACGGATCGAGAGGCGGATATCGCGCAGGAAGAGGGACCCCATTATGGTGCGGTCCCCTGGTTAGGTGTGCGTTCCTTCGCGCCCCCCTCTGGCCTGCCGGCCATCTTCCCCACGAGGGGGGAGATCAGACGTCGCCGGCGATTTCGCCAATCACCAACATTGAAAAGATGAGCGGGGCGCCGGAGCTGCCAGTCTCCCCCCAAGTGGGGGAGATGGCCGGCAGGCCAGAGGGGGGCGCCGTAGAGCACCGACATCAACCGGCCACCCTCATTTGCAGCTCGCGCGCCCCTTCCAGCCCAAGCGGCAGATGCGTCGCCGCCACGATGATCCCCCCATCCGCAAGATGCACCCGCATCAGTCCGCCAAACCTCTCCTCCGACGCCTTGTCCAACCCCGCCGTCGGCTCGTCGAGCAGCCAGATCGGCCGGTGGCTGACCAG
>NZ_RZOI01000666.1:0-3310 GCF_004022645.1 Mesorhizobium sp. M4A.F.Ca.ET.020.02.1.1
GTTCGGCGAGCATCTCAGCCTCCTGCAGATCGTCGGCATGGCGATCGCCACGCTCGGCGTCGGGCTGGCGACCGCGCGGCCGGCCAGCCCCGGACGGTCTCAACCGATGCGGGCGCGCGCCTCGAGATAGCGGCTGATTGCGGCATTGAGCTCGCCGCCAAGGATAAAGATCGCCGACACGATGTAGAGGAAGACGACCGCGATCATAATCGAGGCGAGGCCGGCATAGGTCGTCACATAGGACGAGAAATGGTCGAGATAGGTGGCAAAGATGGTCGAGCCGGCCAGCCAGGCCGCCAGCGTGAAGATGATGCCCGGCACGATCGACAGCAAGCGGCGCTTGCCTGCCGGCAGCCAGAAGTGCACCGCGAACAGGCCGATGACGATGACCGTCGAGGCGATGATGTAGCGCCATAGGGTGATCGTGCCCATATAGGGCCTGATCCATTCGAGATGGGCCTCCGCCAACCGCGCCAAGAGCGGAGCGAACACCAGGAGCACGCTGATCGCCAGGAAACAGGCCGTGGCGATCAGCACGAAGATGATGCTCTGGACGCGGCGATAGATGATGCCGCGCGTTTCCGACACCCGATAGGCGCGGTTGAGCGAGGTGCGCAGCGCCTCGATGCCGTTCGAGGCGAAGTAGGCGGCGAGCAGCACGCCGTAGGTCAACAGGTCGGTGCGCCTGACGGTGAGCACGTTCAGCACCTCGCGCGCGATCGGCTTGGCGATCTGCTCCGGCCAGGTGTCGAAGACCAGATGCACGGCGGTGTCGGCGAAGGCCTGCGCGCCGAGGAAGCTCGCCAGCGTCGTCGCGAAGATCAGGAACGGGAACAGCGCCATCAGCGAGGTGATCGCCAGATGGCTGGCCATCGCCCAGCCGTCATCGGTGTTGAAGTGACCGATCGCGTCATAGAGCACGCGGCGCAGGGCGACGATCTTCCGCAACACGTACCGCGTTCCCTTCGATTGTCTCGACGCCGCGAATATGGGAAGGGAATGCGGCAAATGGCAACCCTAGGTCAAACTCCGCCGTGAACGCGCCGCGCACCATCATCGTTACCGGTGCCTCTTCCGGGATTGGCGCCCATTGCGCCCGGGCGCTGAAGGCGGAAGGCTGGCGGGTGTTCGCGACGGCGCGCAAGCCGGCCGACATCGCGGCGCTCGAGGCCGACGGCATCGAGACCTTCTATCTCGACTATCGCGAGCCCGCCTCGATCGAGGCGCTGGTCGCCTCGGTGCTGGAGCGCACAGGCGGACGGCTCGACGCGCTGTTCAACAACGGCGCCCATGCGCAGCCCGGGGCCGTCGAGGACCTGCCGGTTTCGGCGCTCAAAGAGCAGTTCGAGGTCAATCTCTTCGGCTGGCACGATCTCACCCGCCGCATCGTGCCGGTGATGCGCCGCCAGGGCCATGGCCGGCTCGTCCACTGTTCCTCCATCCTCGGGCTGACGCCGGTCCGCTTTCGCGGCGCCTACTCGGCCTCCAAGCACGCGCTGGAAGGGCTGATGCTGTGCCTGCATCAGGAGCTTCTGGGCAGCGGCATCCATGTCTCGCTGATCGAGCCGGGGCCGGTGACGTCGAAGATCGCCTCGAACGGGCTGTTCTGGTTCCTGAAGAACATCGATCATGAGCATTCCGTCCACCGCGCTGACTACGAGGCGCAACTGGCGCGGCTGCGAGCCGGCGGCAGCACCTCGCGGCTGAAGCCCGGACCGGAGGTGGTCCACACCGCGTTGCGCCATGCGCTTCTGTCGCGGCGCCCACGCCCACACTATGTGGTAACAGTGCCGGCCAGGATCGGCGTGATCCTCAAACGCATCCTGCCGGCATCGTTGCTCTACCGCCTGCTCTCCAAACGCGCCTGAACGGAACTGATTGGAAAAAGACTATGGCAACCGTCTTCAATATCCTCGCCGTCCTCGTCATGCTCGCCGTGGTGTTCGTCCTGATCCGTGGTCTGATCAACATGCTGCGCGGCGGCTCCAGCATGACCTCCAACAAGCTGATGCAGGCGCGCGTGCTGTTGCAGTTCATCGCCTTGGTGCTGATCATGCTGGCGGTGTATTTCACCCGCAAGTGACCGGAGAGGCGGCGCGTGGTCAAGCTCAACAAGATTTATACCCGCACCGGCGACGACGGCACCACCGGCCTCGGCACCGGCGAGCGGCGGCTGAAATCCGACCTGCGCATCGACGCCTACGGCACGGTCGACGAGGCCAATGCCTGCATCGGCATGGCCCGCATCCACACCGTTGACAGCCATCCCTCGATCGACGCCATGCTGTCCCGCATCCAGAACGACCTTTTCGATCTCGGCGCCGATCTCGCCGTGCCGGATGACGGCAAGCCGCTCAGCTATGAGCCGTTGCGTATCGTCGCCTCGCAGACCGATCGCGTCGAGAAGGATATCGACCTCCTCAACAAGGAACTGCAGCCGCTCAAATCCTTCGTGCTGAACGGCGGCACGCCGGCGGCGGCCGCACTTCACCTTGCCCGCACGGTGGCGCGGCGGGCCGAGCGGATCTTGGTGGCGCTGGCGCAGGACCCCGGCGAGCCGGTCAACCGCGAGGCGATCAAGTACATCAACCGCGTCTCCGACTTTCTGTTCGTCGCCGCCCGTGCGGTCAATGACAATGGAAAGGCCGACGTGTTATGGGTTCCCGGCAAGAACCGCTGACTCCACGTGGAAGCGGAAGGGCCAGGGTCTCATGTTCATCCCGCTATACGACACCAACAGACTGCGTCACATCCACCTGCAATATGTGACGATCGGCCTGATCGTCGCCAACGTCCTCGTCTATTTCGCCACCACGCTCGGCGGCGAGGATTTCACCAACGCGGCGGTGCTCGGCCTCGGCTTCATCCCCTCCGTCGTCCACGACAAGGTCGAGCTTTCGCCCGAATTCGTCGTCATCCCGGAGAGCCTGAGCTACCTGACCTATTCCTTCCTGCACGCCGACATTTTCCACCTCGGCGGCAACATGCTGTTCCTGTGGGTGTTCGGCGACAATGTCGAGGATGCCCTCGGTCATATCCGCTATTTGATCTTCTACCTCGCCTGCGCCATTGCCGGCGCCTTCTTCCAGGGGTTGGTGGCCTGGGATTCGCAGGTGCCGCTGATCGGCGCCTCCGGCGCCATTGCCGGCGTCGTCGCCGCCTATCTGATCCTCTACCCAAGGGTGAAGGTCTGGGTGCTCGCCTTCGCCCGCATTCCCTTGCGCATCCCCGCCTTCATCCCGCTGATCCTGTGGATCGTCTTCCAGATCGTCATGTTCGCCGCCGGCGGCGAGGACCAGGTCTCCTGGGC
>NZ_RZOI01000667.1:0-3306 GCF_004022645.1 Mesorhizobium sp. M4A.F.Ca.ET.020.02.1.1
CGGATGCCCTTGAGATTGGCGCGATACTCGGCCTTGTCGGTGAAATACCAGGTCATCGAGGTGATGTGATGCGGCTCGCCGCCCGCCTCGGCCAGCACGGCGACGATGTTGGCGAGCGTCTGGCGTACCTGGCCGACGAAATCGTCGGTCTCGAACCGGCACTCGGCATTCCAGCCGACCTGGCCGCCGACGAACACCAGCCGGCCGCGCGCGGCGACGCCGTTGGCGTAACCGATGGGCTTTGCCCAGCCTTCCGGCTGCAGGATGGTGTGCATGACTAGACTCCCCCTAATCGAAATGCGGGCTGCGGGACATTCATCAGTCTCACGCCGCCCCCATGACCTGTCGCGCGATCACCACTTTCTGCACGTCGGATGCTCCCTCGTAGATGCGCAGCGCACGGATCTCGCGATAGAGGCTTTCGACGATGTGATCCTTGCGCACCCCGTCGCCGCCATGCAGCTGCACGGCCGCGTCGATCACCTCCTGTGCGCGGTCGGTTGCGAACAGTTTGGCCATCGCCGCCTCGCGGGTCACGCGTGGGGCCCCCATGTCCTTGGTCCAGGCGGCGCGGTAGACGAGAAGCGCCGCGGCATCGACATCCAGCGCCATGTCGGCGATGTGGCCCTGCACCATCTGCAGGTCCGCCATCGGCGCGCCGAACAGTTCGCGCTCTGCGGCGCGACTGACGCTCTCGTCCAGGGCACGACGGGCAAAACCGAGTGCCGCGGCACCCACGGTCGAGCGGAACACGTCGAGCACCGACATGGCGATGCGAAAGCCGTCACCGGGCTTGCCGATCAGCGCGGAAGCGGGGACGCGGGCGTTGTCGAACGACAGTCGCGCCAGCGGGTGTGGGGCGATCGTCTCCAGCCGCTCGGCGATGCTCAGGCCTTCGGTCTCGGCCGGCACGATGAAGGCCGAAATCCCCTTGGCGCCAGGCGCCTCGCCGGTGCGGGCGAAGACGATGTAGAGATCGGCGATGCCGCCATTGGAAATCCAGGTCTTCTCGCCGGTCAGCAGATAATCGTCGCCATCGCGCGTGGCCGTCATTTCCATGTTGGCGACGTCCGATCCGGAGCGCGGCTCCGACAGCGCGAAGGCCGAGATCGCCTTGCCGGCCCGCGTCTTGCCCAGCCAATGCTGTTGGTCCGGCGTGCCGAACAGGCTGAGCGCGCCGGTGCCGAGCCCTTGCATGGCGAAGGAAAAGTCGGCCAGCCCGTCATGGCGGGCAAGTGTCTCGCGCGTGATGCAGAGCGTGCGCACGTCGAGCGGTCCGGGATTGTCCGTGTCGAGCGCCGTCGGCTTCAGCCAACCGTCACGGCCGAGCTTCGCCACCAGCTCCCGGCAGGCGGCGTCGACATCGTGATGGTCGACCGGCAGGTTCTTCGCGCACCAGGCGTCGAGCTGGTCGGCGAGCTGGCGATGGCGCTCCTCGAAGAAGGGCCAGTTGAGGAAGGAACGGTCAGACATGTTTGCCTCCGCAGTTCTGCGAGGTCTGTGCTCTACGGCGCCCCCCTCTGTCCTGCCGGACATCTCCCCCTCTTGGGGGGAGATCAGCTGTCATGTCGGCTTTCGCCAATCGCCAAAGCCGCAAGAATGAGCGGGGCGCCGAAACCGCCAATCTCCCCCCTTGAGGGGGAGATGTCCGGCAGGACAGAGGGGGGTGCTGTCCCGCCAACGTGTCCAACAATCCGCCCATCTCAATTCCCCTCGAACACAGGCTTTTCCTTTGCGACGAACGCCTTGTAGGCGCGCTCGAAATCAGCTGTCTGCATGCAGATCGCCTGCGCCTGCGCTTCCGCCTCGATCGCCTGGTCGAGCCCCATCGACCATTCCTGGTTGAGCTGCGTCTTGGTGATGCCATGCGCGAAGGTCGGGCCGGAGACGATGCGTGCCGCCAGGTCGAGCGCGTCGGCCTCGAGTGCGGTCGACTCCACCAGCCGGTTGTAAAAACCCCAGCGCTCGCCTTCGGCCGCGCTCATGGTGCGGCCGGTGTAGAGCAGCTCCGCGGCGCGGCCCTGGCCGATGATGCGCGGCAGGATCGCGCAGGCGCCCATGTCGCAGCCGGCAAGACCGACGCGGGTGAACAGGAAGGCGGTCTTGGCTTCCGGCGTGGCGATGCGGATATCGGAGGCCATGGCGACGATGGCGCCGGCGCCGACCGCCACGCCGTCGACAGCGGAAATGATCGGCTTGCCGCAGTTGAGCATCGCCTTGACGAAGTCACCAGTCATGCGGGTGAAGGCGAGCAGCGCCTTCATGTCCATCTTGACCAGCGGTCCGATGATGTCGTGGACATCGCCGCCCGAGCAGAAATTGCCGCCATTGGGCAGGAACACGACGGCGTCGATATCGTCGGCGTAGACGAGATCGCGAAACGTGTCGCGCAACTCGGCATAACTGTCGAAGGTTAGCGGGTTCTTGCGCTCGGGACGGTCGAGCCGGACCTTCGCGACCTTGCCTTCCACATCCCAGAGGAAGTGCTTCGGCTTGAGGTTGGCCATGGCGCTCATTCGCGTCCCTCCCAGTTGCTGCGGAACGAAGTCAGCATGCCGGTCAGCCGGCGCGCCTCTTCCTCGCTGACAGTGCCGAGCAGCTCACCGACCCAGCTTTCATGCGCGGCGGCGATCTCGGCGAAGGCCCTCGACCCTTCCTCGGTCAGTCGCACCATCGAGGTGCGGCGGTCGCCATTGCGGCGCGCCCGAGCCACCAGCCCTTCCGACACCAGCCGGTCGACGATGCCTGTGACATTGCCGTTCGACACCAGCAGGAAGCGCGACAGGTCGCTCATCAGCATCCCCTCCTGCGACCGGTAAAGCGCCGCCATCACGTCGAAGCGCGGCAGCGTGGTGTTGAATTCCTTCTTCAGCCGCTCGCGCAGCTCCGCCTCAATCGTGCGCGAGGCGCGCAGCAGGCGGATCCACAGCCGTAGCCGCTCCTTGCCGGAGCCGGATCGGGTGGGCAACGGACCGGCTACCATGTCTCGCCTCCCGAGATCGAGATCGTCTGCCCGGTGATCGAGCGGGCGGCGTCGCCGCACAGCCACAGCACGGCTTCCGCCACTTCTTCCGGTTGAATGAAACGTCCTTGCGGGTTCGTCGCCGCCAGGCTTGCCCGCGCTTCGTCTGCCGACCGCCCGGTCTTGTCCACGATGCGCTGGATGGACTCCTCCAGCATGTCGGTCTCGACGAAGCCCGGACAGACGGCATTGACGGTGACGCCGGACTTGGCGGTCTCGGTGGCCAGCGCCCGCATCAGCCCGACGACGCCGTGCTTGGCCGCGACGTAAGGGGCCACATAGGC
>NZ_RZOI01000668.1:0-3305 GCF_004022645.1 Mesorhizobium sp. M4A.F.Ca.ET.020.02.1.1
CAACGGATCCACAGCGACGGTCTTAACATCTGCCTCGATGTCGCTCGATGCTTGGCATTACATCGCCGTGTCGAAAAACTCAGCAGGCAAGATCCGGCTCTGGCGGGATGGCACACTCGACGTGAGCGACACGCCGGCCAACTCGGCGATGTTCAACTCCACTGGCGCATTCGAGATAGGCCGCAACTTCGCCACAGCCAACCTGAACGGCTGGATGGACGAGATCAGGATCACCAAGGGCGTCTGCCGCTATGATACCGATAGCTCTATCGCGGTGCCGACTGCGGCGTTTCCGAGGAGCTAAGGGCGACCTCTAGGCACGTTGCGAGAACGGTTCTATTGGTTGGGGCTGCTAGATTAGCTTTCGCTAAAATGCTATTGCGAGCGCGAGGGCTAATTTCGTGAGACATTCGCAAAGGCATTTTGGATTGGTGTTGCTGTTCCTGGCAGGCGATGCCGAGGCCCACGACTGGTATACCGGCAAGTTTGATCCCGTTCTGCATCACGTTTGCTGCGGCAACAAAGATTGTCACCCAATAGACTCCGGCGACGTCAGGGTGACCAAAGACGGCTACTACGTCAGGCCACCGGGCTCCGCCTACTTGAATGGATATCAGGAAGCGGAGTGGTTTATCCCAAGAGAGCGTGTCCAGTCCTCACCAGATGATAGTTACCACATGTGCGAGCGTCTGATGACGTTCCATCGGACGGTCATTCCTCATACGCAATTCGAAACCTACCAGAGATACACTTGGACGTGCTTCTTCGCGCCAAAGGGCACAAGCTCGATCGCGCCCTAGGAACGGCCAGCGCTGGTTCCTGAAACTCAGGCAACGCGCAGACGAATTAGGCAGCCTAATCGACCAGAGGCTTCGTCCGCTTCGGCGCAACATGGCCGGTGACGAGTCGCACGGCACTGCGTTTGACTGTAATGCCGAGATCCTTGCCGCCAAGGGTCACAGTATCCTCATCGACGCGCAGGACTTCGCCTATCAGATCGATCTTCTGCCCGCTGCTTATGTTCGGTGTCGTGTCCACGATCGAATGCGGTTGGCTGTAGGAAGGGATCAATACGGCTGACCCTGTCCTCAGTGACGCGCTTGCGCACGGTTGCGGTTATGGCGACCTCGTCGCCGACCTTGATGCTGCCCTTCGCCATGCCGATACAACTCCGACACGGCAAATAGGTTCGCAAGCGGCTGCTAATATATGGTTGCAGGACAGAGAACTGACGGATCAACTCGTAGCTGGCCGTTGACGCCATTGCATGACCTGCAAATAGGCCGCCGCGGCTGCGTCGCATTGATGGCGAGACGGGCCATTAGAGTGCAGGATGACTTCGGCCATGCGTCTTGGAATGTCGTGCTTCGCTGCAAAAAAATCGACCTCATAGGGAAACTGGTCCGAGTCCGGGTCGCTGCTGTTTAATTGCTTGCCCAAATGATCCTCCGCCGTGTCTGGGATCACATAGAACGAAGTCGGCCATCGTTGGTTTCGGCCGGCGCCGTGATTTCGCCAATGTGATGGTGGCGCCGGCACGTTGTGGGCTGGGACAACGATCTTTAAAATTGTCTGGAACCATCCCACCCCATGGTATATTGTACCCTTAGCGGTCGATTTCTCAGGAATGTAGCCGCCCTCATTGAAAGCCCGCCCGTGGCCCTCCATCGTGGCGGGCTTTTCATTGGGAGAGAGGCCACTGAATTAAGCGAAAACTCATGCTTGGACCGTACTAAGCAGAGATGCCCTCACGTCAAACCCTAGTAGAGTACGCCATCCTCGCCACGTTGATCATGGCGACAGCATGGATCGGGCTACACGACTGGTCGTGGGCTTCCCAGTAGGGGGCTAGTATCCTTTCTGAGGCCAGGAGAGCAGCAGGGACAATCGCGCACTGGCGACCCTGTTGCGCCGAAGCCAGGCAAACGCGGGTCGTACCTATAAGAAGCGCGAGAAATCTGATATCTCTTAGCGATGAGGGAAACCGTTCTAGCGATGCTGGAGCAGCATGTGCTTTTGGGCCAGCGACACATTGCGCGCCAGCGTGAGATTGTTGCCGACTTCCACCATAAGGGCTTCAGGGCAGACTTAGCCGAAGACCTTTTGACCCTATTCGAGCAGATGCAGCTTCTGCACGTCGCTCACCGGGATCGCATCCTAACTTCAAGCACGCAAACTCCAACTTGAGTAACTAGCCAACAGGCCGATCCGGGAACCCAATGCCCGACTTTGACTTATCTCGGCCATGAGCACCCGTGGGACTGACTTTTTGTACAAATGGATAGTCGCCAACGTTCCCGAGACGGTGGGTGCCGATATCATCTCGGTTGCCGAGTTGACGCAAAAGCTGTTCGCCGACGCGAAGGCGGTAGGCATCAGCAGCACTGAGATTGAGGAAGACACCGGCAGCGTCTATGAGGTCATCCTCGACGCAATCGTCCATCACGACGCCGGTATTGCAGATTGATGAGATTGCAGAACATGCCACACAACAAACGAACATACCGTCTACAGATCATGGCTCAATGCCGAGGAACTGGCCGTGCTGGATGCCTGGCGGTTTGAGAGAAGAATGCCGACTCGATCTGACGCCGTCCGGGAGTTGTTTCGTCGTGGCCTCACCGCGGCGGATGACGATGCAGAGACAGGAGGCGGGCGTTCGGCAGACTTCAGGGTGCTGCCCACTCGGAACTAGCATGCGCTGGTACGACGTATTGGCGAGATGACCCAGGCTGTCCTATAATCGACCCGATGGCGAAGGGCTGGACGTTTCAATCCCTGATCGACGCGAAGATGACCGTGACTGCGTTTTGCCACTGGTCGCCCTGCAACCATAGCCAGAAGCTCGATCTCGCCCAACTCCGGGACCGCTACGGCCCTGACGCGCCGGCAATGGCCGATGACCTCATTCCTCGGCTGAAATGTAACCGGTGCGGCGGGACGGCCGTAGGGGTGATCTACACACCCGACACCAGTCCGCGCAGCAGATAGCCGGTCAGCCCTGCACTACCCAGCCAACACGCGCCCGACCGCCACGCCAACGCCTATGGCGACGCCTGTCGCCAGGCTTTCGACCAGCCGCAACGCCAAGGCGCTGTAGCGGGCGCGTGCGGGGCGCCGTGCCAGGATTCCTGAGAGTTCATCGAAGGTTCGTTCCATAGCCTCTACTAACTGCAGATGACGTCGGATCGATTCCACATAACAACGTTGAAGTCCAGCGGAGAAGTTTTAGGCGGTTTCGCATATCTAACTTGACAGGTTAGGCGAAAGCGCCCCGCCGCCTACCTGACAATAAACCGGTAAAG
>NZ_RZOI01000669.1:0-3296 GCF_004022645.1 Mesorhizobium sp. M4A.F.Ca.ET.020.02.1.1
CGATCATTGTGCCTTATCTCTATTCCGAGCTCAGGGAGAAGCCGCGATGAGCGCCGTTGCCTCACCGACCCGCCCGGCCACCGGCGGCATCAGCGCCAGGACGATCAACCGCATCGTCATCTACGGGCTGCTCGCGCTCTTCGCGATCTTCTACCTGATGCCGCTCTTCGTCATGCTTGTCACCTCGTTCAAGACCATGGACGAGATTCAGAACGGCAACATGCTGGCACTGCCGCAAGCGCCGACGTTCGACCCGTGGTGGAAAGCCTGGGGCGAGGCCTGCGTCGGTCTCACCTGCACCGGCATCAAGGGCTACTTCTGGAACTCCATCAAGATGGTGGTTCCGGCGGTGCTGATCTCGACGCTGCTCGGCGCCCTCAACGGCTACGTGCTGACCAAATGGCGCTTCCGCGGCCACACGCTGGTCTTCGCGATGATGCTGTTCGCCTGCTTCATCCCGTTCCAGTCGGTGCTGCTGCCGATGGCGACGATCCTCGGCAGCATCGGCCGCTTCGGCGTCACATTGCAGAACGCGACCGGGTTCAATTTCGGCCTCGGCAATTCGACGGTGAACCTGGTCTTCGTCCATGTCGTCTACGGCCTCGGCTTCACCACGCTGTTCTTCCGCAATTACTACGAGGCCTTTCCGACCGAACTGATCAAGGCGGCGCAGGTCGACGGCGCCTCCTTCTTCCAGATCTTCCGCCGCATCATGCTGCCGAACTCGATGCCGATCTTCGTCGTCACCGTGATCTACCAGTTCACCAACATCTGGAACGACTTCCTGTTCGCTTCCGCCTATGCCGGCACCGGCGACGTCATGCCGATGACGGTGGCGCTGAACAATGTCGTCAACACCTCGACCGGCGTGGTCGAGTACAACGTCAACATGGCGGCGGCGATGATCGCCGCCCTTCCCACCCTTCTCGTCTATGTCGTCGCCGGCCGCTATTTCGTGCGCGGGCTGATGGCCGGTGCGGTCAAAGGATAATCTGATGGCTTTTCTTGAAATTGATGGGCTGAAGAAGCGCTTCGGGAATGTCGAGATCCTGAAGGGCATCAATGTCGAGTTGGAGAAGGGCGGCTTCCTTGTGCTGGTCGGCCCGTCCGGCTGCGGCAAGTCCACGCTGCTCAACACCATCGCCGGGCTGGAGAACATCACCGAGGGCGAGATCCGCGTCGATGGACGCGCTATCAACGATCTCCATCCGTCCAAGCGCGACATCGCCATGGTGTTCCAGAGCTACGCGCTCTATCCGAACATGACGGTCGCCGGGAACATCTCATTCGGCATGGAGATGCGCGGCGTGCCGGCCGAAGAGCGCCAGAAGGCAATCGACAAGGTGGCCAAGGTGCTGCAGATCGGCCACCTCCTGCAGCGCAAGCCAAGCCAGCTCTCCGGCGGCCAGCGCCAGCGCGTCGCCATGGGCCGGGCGCTGGTGCGCGACCCGAAACTGTTCCTGTTCGACGAGCCGCTCTCCAACCTCGACGCCAAGCTGCGCGTCGACATGCGTATCGAGATCAAGCGCCTGCACGCCAACACCGGGACGACGATCGTCTACGTCACCCATGACCAGATCGAGGCGATGACGCTGGCCACCAAGATCGCCGTGATGCGCGACGGCGAGGTGCAGCAGTTCGGCACGCCGGCCGAAATCTACAACAACCCGACCAACATCTTCGTCGCCGATTTCATGGGCTCGCCGGCGATGAACCTGGTGCCGGCGACGATCGGCGGCAATGGCAGTGGGTTGTCCGTGGTGCTGCAGCGCGACGGGCGCGAGCCGATCTCGCTGCCGCTCGGCAACGCGCCGACGGGCCTTTCGGCCTTCCAGGGCAAGCCAGTCATCTTCGGCGTCCGCCCGGAGTCGCTGACCGATCCGGAAGGCGCCGAACGCAATGCCTCCAACATCGCCACAGCGGACTGCCATATCGAGGTGATCGAGCCGGCCGGCTCCGACACCTTCGCCGTCACCAATCTCGGCGGCAAGGCGGTGGTGGCACGGTTGCGCGCCGATGCCAAGATCCAGCCTGGCACCGTGACGCCGCTCGCCTTCAACCTGACCAAGGCTGTGTTCTTCGACCCGGCGACCGAGAAGCGCATTCTCTGATGCATGTCGCCCAAAAGTGGCTCCGGTTTTGGGCCAACGACATGCATCCAAACGAAGATTTTTAGGCCATGGCAAACCCGGATATCGTCATCATCGGCTCCGGCATCGGCGGCGCCACGATCGCCTCCGGTCTGGCTGGCAGTGGCGCCTCGATCCTGATCCTGGAGCGCGGCGAACCTCTGCCTGCGACGCCCGAGACGCGCGACACCCGCGCCATTTTCGTCAAAGGCCACTACCGGCCGAAGGAGATGTGGCGCGAAGCGGGCGGCGCCGCCTTCAACCCAGGCAACTACTACTATGTTGGCGGCAATTCGAAATTCTATGGCGCGGTGCTGATCCGCTACCGCAAGGAGGACTTTTCCGCCATGGAGCATTTCGGCGGCGTCTCGCCGGCATGGCCCTTCTCCTATGACGAGTTCGAACCGTGGTATTCGGAGGCCGAGCAGCTCTTTCGCGTGCGTGGGACGCTGGGTGAAGACCCGACCGAGCCGTTCCATTCGATCCCCTATGCCTTCAAGCCGGTCGCCGACGAGGCGCCGATCGCGCGCGCCCGTGCCGAGTTGAAGGGACTCGGCCTGCATCCGGCGTCGCTGCCGCTCGGCGTCGACATCGACGCCTGGCTGAAGGACGGCAGGACGGGGTGGGACGCCTTCCCCAACACCGGCCAGGGCAAGGTCGATGCCCAGACCGGACCGCTGGCGGCGGCCCTTGCGGACCAGAACATCCGTCTCGAGACCGGCGCCCATGTCGACTATCTGGAGGCAGCGCCGGACGGCAAGTCGATCGCCACCATCCACTACACCCAGAGCGGCTCGCAAAAGAAGCTGTCGCCGAAGCTGGTCATTCTTTCGGCCGGAGCGGTCAATTCCGCCGTCATTCTGCTGCGCTCGCCCTCCGCGAAGGGCAAGGGCCTTGCCAACAGTTCCGACCAGGTCGGCCGCAACTTCATGAACCACAATTCGAGCGCCATGCTGGCGATCGATCCGCGCCGCCGTAATGACGCCGTCTACCAGAAGACTCTGATGCTCAACGACTACTACCTGTCGGACGGCAGGGGTGGCAAACCGCTCGGCAACGTGCAGCTGCTCGGCAAGATCGACGGCAACATGCTGAGGGCCAATGTGAAGACGGTGCCGAAATTCGCGCTCGACTTCATGGCCGGCCATGCCGTCGACTGGTACCTGA
>NZ_RZOI01000066.1:0-15615 GCF_004022645.1 Mesorhizobium sp. M4A.F.Ca.ET.020.02.1.1
CTACACCGGTGAGCAGAAGGTTTCCAACACGGCGGCCGGCGCCGGCCGCCGTGTTGGAAACCTTCTGCTCACCGGTGTAGGGATCGGTGGTGGTGCAAGCGCTCACCAATACAGCCGTCGCCACGACGACGAGCACAGTCTTCTTCATGAGAATGTCCCTCTCCAAACCGCGGCCATTGCAGCCGCGCCATATCAGCCCTTCCGGCGGTCTTGTAGCATGAAATACGGCGAAAAGCGGAACGGCAAAATGCCAATCAAAGCTTTTCCGTCGCCGCAATGCGCGGACGTTCCGGCCAGTGCCCTCTACCAGAGATTCTTGCCGTCGATGACGACGACCTCGACCTTGTCGAGGTCAAAATCGTCGAACAGGCGCGAATTCACGCTGACCTTCGGGTTGTCGAAGTCCGGCTCACCGCTCGACCAGTCGGGCGTTTCGGTGAAGGTGCCGCAGCCGCATGTGGCGCAAAAGCCGTGCTTTATGGTCTTTGACCCCCAGCGGTAGAACGAGACATTTTCGGGCGGGCTGGTGAGCTTGAATTGCTCGGGCAAATAATAGGCCCAGAGCGAGCCGCGTTTCGAGCAGAAGGAGCATGTGCATTGCGTCACGGTTTGCGGCGGTTCCGAAACCTCGAACGTTGTCGCTTCGCAGTGGCAGCTTCCCTTGATGGTCATGAACGATTTCCTCTCCATTGTCCGCCGCCTCCACGGCAAGGCAACATAAAGAAGCGTTCCTGACAACCGCCCGACGGCAGGCTTGCCTGCCCGCTCTCAAAACTGGAAAGCCCGATGCCCCTTGACCCGCAGGTCGGATGCCCGTCGCCTCAATAGGAGCGCGGCGGCACGAACAGGCAGATCGTCTTGCCGGCATCGAGCCCCGCCTGATGCGCGCACCAGTGGAATTCACCGTCGGGGCTGTCCTTGACGCGCTTGTCGGTCATGGGAACCACCTCGCCCGTGCCGGCGATCACATAGCCCTCCGGCTTCTCCAGGACTTCGCCCGAGTGGGTCGTGCGGCAATCGTAGTTGGCACAGCAGGAGAAGGGATAGCTCCAGCCTTGCGGCAATGCCGCGGTAGGCTTGGCGTCATGCGCGAGCGCAGGCGCCGTCAACACTACGACCGCCGCGGCCAGGAAAAACAGGAAGCGGCCAACCGGTTCAACGGCTTTGGCCTGTCGAATTGTGGCAGCAAACATGAGAACGTTCCTTTCAAACGAGCTCCAAGCCTTCGCTTGCCCGTTCCCGGAACGTGTCTTCCCACTGGCCGGATCGTCAGGTCGCAGATACGCCGCGTCCGGCCATAAATGCTTCTATCCCCTCAGCCCGAATGCTGGGCTGATTCCTTGGCCGGCGCAAGAAGCGGCCGCATCGGCAACGCCGCGCCGCACGCCAAACCTCTGCAGCCAGAATCGTGCGCCGGCTTGGTTAACGAGCCGTTAGCGACGGATGTCTGGTGCCGGACAACGAAATTCGGATGAAGCTGGTTCCAGCCGTTCAACCGGGAATATGCTCATCATACTGCGGCAGGTCGTCGGTGACTGTGAACCATTTCGCCTTGGAACCAACGAAGATATGCGCCGTCGGGCGGATGCTCGGCGTATCCACCAGCGTCCCCATGGTGACGTGGACGTAGGCGCCCTCCCGCACCACCGAATAAAGCAGCGAGCCGCACTGCCCGCAGTGCTTGTCGTGAGCGCCGCCCAGATCGCCGAAGACCAGCAGCCTGTCGTCGCCGGCGGTCAGGCGCAGCTTGTCCCGCTCGATGCCGGCGAAGGGCTTGAAAGCCGACCCGGTGGCGCGCTGGCAGTTCGAGCAGTGGCAGTTCAAGGCATAGACGAATTCGTCCGCCACCTCGTAGTGGACGGCGCCGCAAAAGCACCTTCCGGAAAGTCTGTGAGTATTTGCCTTGCCCGGCTTGGTCACAAGCGCCTCCTTCATCTGGTGCCCAAGGTGTCAGGCCGGCCTCACCTGAATATGGACATATCCTAGTCGAGGTCCGCCACCGCTTCGCCCGCCCCGCCTTCGATGCGGTGCGACAGCGAGGCTTCCATAAACTCGTCGAGATCGCCGTCGAGAACGCTCGACGGGCTGGTGCTTTCGACGCCGGTGCGCAAATCCTTCACCAACTGATAGGGCTGCAGCACGTAGGAACGGATCTGGTGGCCCCAGCCGATGTCGCTTTTCGACGCCTCGGTGGCGTTGGCCACCGCCTCGCGCTTCTTCAGCTCTTCTTCGTAGAGGCGCGAGCGCAGCATCTCCCAGGCCTTGGCCCGATTCTTGTGCTGCGAACGCTCGGCCTGGCAGGCGACCGCTATGCCGGTCGCCAGATGGGTGATGCGGACCGCCGAATCGGTGGTGTTGACGTGCTGCCCGCCCGATCCCGACGAACGGTAGGTGTCGATGCGGACATCCGATTCGGAAACGGCGATCTCGATCGTATCGTCGATGACCGGATAGACCCAGACGCTGGCGAAGGAGGTGTGGCGCCGCGCATTGCTGTCGTAGGGCGAGATGCGCACCAGCCGGTGGACGCCGGATTCGGTCTTCAGCCAGCCATAGGCATTGTGGCCCTTGATCAGCACCGTGGCCGACTTGATGCCCGCCTCTTCGCCGTCATGCACTTCCAGCACTTCGACCTTGAAACGGCGGCGCTCCGCCCAGCGCGTGTACATGCGCAAAAGCATCGAGGCCCAGTCCTGGCTCTCGGTGCCACCGGCACCGGCATGGATTTCGAGATAGGTGTCATTGGCGTCGGCCTCTCCCGACAGCAACGTCTCGACCTGGCGGGCCTTGGCTTCGCCCTGCATCGAGCGCAACGCCGCTTCGGCCTCGGCCACGACGCCTTCGTCGCCCTCTTCCTCGCCAAGCTCGATCAGGCCGATATTGTCTTCCAGCGCCTGCGTCAGGCCCTTGACGGCGGCGATACCGTCCTCCAATTCCTGGCGCTCCCGCATCAGCTTCTGCGCTTCCAGCGGCTCGTTCCAGAGGCTGGAATCCTCGGCGCGGACGTTCAGGTACTCAAGCCGCTTGATGGCCTGGTCCCAGTCAAAGATGCCTCCTCAGCAGGGTTATCGCCTGCCTGATCTCGTCGACGATGTTCTGCGTTTCCGCGCGCATGGCTGCCAGTTCTGTCCTGTTGTCTGGTTCTTGTCTGGGATAGGCGCGATACATAGGCACGGCACCGCCGCCTGTAAAGCAATAATGGCCGGCTGTGATCAGCCGGCCATTCCATAGCCTCGCAGACGTCAGTAAAGTCCGCCGCCGCCATCCTGGATGGCCTGCGTGGCTTGCGGCGACAACGCGCCGCCGGCGCCGTTCGAACCGTCGGCTCCCATGCCGATCACCCAATAGCTGTCGGCCGGGCCGGTGCCTGGCTTGAAAGCTTCGATGATCGTGCCCGCCTCGCCTTCGGCTGCCTTCATGCCGGTCTTGCGGTTGATGGCGATGAGCTTCATGCCTTCCGGAACCTGGAAGTCGACATTGGGCGTGCCGTCCAGCGCCACGCGCATGAAGTCCTTGAAGATGGGCGCCGCGAGGCCGCCACCGGTCGCGCCCTTGCCGAGACCCTTTGGCGTGTCGAAGCCCATATAGAGGCCGACAACCAGGTTCGGCGTATAGCCGATGAACCAGGCATCCTTCTCGTCATTCGTCGTGCCGGTCTTGCCGGCGATGTGACGCCCGAGTTCGGCGATGGTGGCGCCGGTGCCGCGCTGTACGACGCCTTCCATCATCGAGGTGATCTGGTAGGCGGTCATCGGATCGAGCACCTGCTCGGAATTGTCCACCAGCTCCGGCTCAGTCTGGTTCTTCCACTCAGCGGCGTTGCAGCCTTCGCAGCCGCGCTCGTCCTGCTTGAACACGGTCTTGCCATAGCGATCCTGGATGCGGTCTATCAGCGAGGGTTTGATCGACTTGCCGCCATTGGCCATGATCGAATAGGCCGACACCATGCGCATCACCGTCGTCTCGCCGGAGCCGAGTGCCATCGGCAGGTAGGGTGCAAGATGGTCATAGACGCCAAAGCGCTCGGCATATTCGACAACCAGCTTCATGCCCATGTCGTTGGCGAGCCGCACCGTCATCAGGTTGCGCGACTTTTCGATGCCGGAACGCAATGTCGCCGGACCGGCAGCGGTGCCGTCATAATTCTTCGGCGTCCATGTCGTGTTGCCGCTCTGGATGGTGATCGGGCCGTCCATGATCACCGAGGCCGGCGTGTAGCCATTGTCGAGCGCGGCCGAATAGACGATCGGCTTGAATGAGGAGCCCGGCTGACGCATCGCCTGGGTCGCCCGATTGAACTCCGATTGCGCATAGGAGAAGCCGCCCACCATGGCGAGTACGCGACCGGTGTGCGGATCCATGGCGACCAGGCCGCCTTCCACTTCCGGGACCTGACGCAGGCTGTAGGCGCTGTCCGAACCTTCGTTCTTCTGCACGAAGACGACATCGCCGGGCTGCAGCACGTCCGCCGGCGATTTTGCCTTGACGCTCTTGCCGTCAACGATGTGACGCATGGCAAATCCCATGTCGTCCTTGCTGACGGTGCCTTCGACGCGCTCCTTGACGATGTCGCCCGAGGCCTGACGCGCCGGTTGCAGGCCGATGGAGAGGCCGGTGTCGGAACTGTCAAGCACCACGGCAAGCGCCCACTCGGGCACGTCCTCCAGACCCTTGACGTTGCCGAGCGGCACGCCCCAGTCGCCGGAAACGTCGATGTGGGTCACTGGTCCGCGATAGCCGCGCAGTGTGTCGTACTTCAGCAACCCGTTCTGCATCGCCTTGCGGGCAATGAGCTGTATCTTCGGGTCAAGCGTCGTGCGCACCGAAAGACCGCCCTCGTAGAGCGCATTCTCGCCGTAGCGGGCGATGATCTGGCGGCGCACTTCCTCGGTGAAATACTCGCCTGCGAACAGGTATGAGCCGTTGCGGCGTGGCGTCACGCCAAGCGGCTCGGCCTTGGCCTTGTCGCCTTCCTCGCGCGTCACATAGCCGTTCTCGACCATCTGGTCGATCACCCAGTTGCGGCGCTCCAGCGCGCGGTCGGCATGCTTGAAGGGGTGATAGTTGTTGGGGCCTTTCGGCAGCGAGGCGAGATAGGCCGCCTCTGCCACCGTGAGCTCGTTGACCGACTTGTCGAAATAGGTCAGCGCCGCGCCGGCCACGCCATAGGCGCCGAAGCCGAAGAAAATCTCGTTGAGATAGAGCTCGAGGATGCGGTCCTTCGAGTAGGCCTGCTCGATGCGAAAGGCCAGGATCATCTCCTTGATCTTGCGCTCGTAGGTCTGGTCCGAGGTGAGCAGGAAGTTCTTCGCCACCTGCTGGGTGATCGTCGAGGCACCGACCTGGCGTCTGCCCGACCCAAAATTCTGCAGGTTGACGATGATGGCGCGGCCGAGGCCGGTCACGTCAATGCCGGGATGGTTGTAGAAATTCTTGTCCTCGGCCGAGAGGAAGGCGGCCTTCACACGATCCGGGACCGCCTGGATCGGCAGATAGAGACGGCGCTCGCGCGCATATTCAGCCATCAGCGAGCCATCCGACGCATGGATGCGCGTCGTCACCGGCGGCTCGTATTTGGCCAGCACCTCGTAGTCGGGCAGATCCTTCGCCAGATGGCTGATGTAGATCGCCACGCCGGCGGCCACGATAAGGGCCAGCGTCGTTCCGATGCCGAAGAAATAGCCGATGAGACGAATCATGCCCGCTCCAGTCCGTGGTTCGGGAATTTCCTAAACGAAGCCGCCTTTGGCGCAAGCTTCCGGGACGGTCCCAATCCGCAATGGAAAACCCATGTCGCCACCATGTGGACAAAATACGGCAGCACCGGGTTTTCGGCTTCCCTCTCGGGAAATTATAGCGCCGGGTGTTGTCGCCGTGCAACGCCGCCTCTGGTTGCAGGCGGCAGCCACCTCAGCCTCCGGTCCCCGTTCCGGCCTTGGCTGATGCGAACAGCGCGACGGCGTTGGTTATGCTCTGCGCGGCCTTGCCGCGCCAGTCGGCGCTGAGCAGTTGCGCTTCGTCCTTGGCGTTGGAGAGATAGCCCAGCTCGACCAGCACTGAAGGCACGTCAGGCGCCTTCAGCACCTTGAACCCGGCAGAGCGCTGCGGATTGTTGATCAGGCCGACGCTGGTCGAAAGCTGCCCGACCAGCGTATGGGCAAAGCTCATCGAGAAGCTGTGGGTCTCGCGGCGGATCAGGTCGATCAGGATGTCGGTCACTTCCTTGTTGTCGTCCTTGATCTCCATGCCGGCGAACTGGTCGGAGAGGTTCTCGCGATCGGCGAGCGCCTGCGCCTCGGGATCGGAAGCCTTGTCGGAGACGGTGTAGACGGTGGCGCCGCGAATGCCCTTGACGCTGATCGTGTCGGCGTGGATCGATATCAGCAGGTCGGCCTCATGCTGGCGGGCGATGCGCACCCGGTCGTCCAGCCGCAGGAACTCGTCCGTCTCGCGCGTCATGAACACATCGTATTTGCCGACCGCGACGAGCTGGTCGCGCAACTCGGTGGCGAAGGCGAGCGTGACATTCTTCTCGATGGTGCCGTTGAGACCCTCGGCGCCGCCGTCGACGCCGCCATGGCCGGGATCGATGACGACGGTGAAGCGATGGCCGGGATTGGAGATCGGCCCGGTTCCGACCCTGCCGCCCTTGTCGGTTGACACCGTCGAGCCGGTGGTCAACGCCTGGTTGGCGAGCGCGGCATCGAATTCCCGCGCGGAGGCCGCCGATATGTCGATGGCGATGCGATAGCCGCCGCCGTCGTCGTTCTTGAGTACGTCGAGCTTGTCGACCGCAAACGGCCCCTTGCTGGTGAGGATCAGCCGTGACCCCTCACCCTGATCGCCGTAGCGTACAGCCCGGACCAGGCCGCGCGCCTTCACATCCTTGGCACTCATGGCGAATCTGGTGCGCGGCAGGTCAACGACGAGGCGATTGGGGCCGCGCAGCAGGAACCATTTAATGTCGGGCTCGCGGTCGAAAGTCATGACGATGCGCATCTTGGTGGCATCGCCGGCCATCTTGTAGCTGGTGGCGCCGAGCGGCGCGTCTCCGGCGCGGGAAACGCCCGACAGGCCGAGGAAAACCGCCATAAGCAAAAACGCGCAGGCCGCATGCAAGACAGGCCAGGCTGCGCAACGACCCTTGTTTGCGGTGCCTGCCAGTCCCATGTTCTTTCAGTTACTCCCGGTTTGGCGCCAGGCGCCGGTCGTTGCATCGAAGTGCCGGCAAGGCCGCGAACTCGATTAACGATTGGTATCCAGAGAAGGTTAACCAAGCCTTTTCGCGCAAGGAATTGAAGGCCGGGCTTCCCTTAGGGAACTCCTTTTTGCCGGCATCCGAAATCGGGGTTGCCTTCCCTGCCGCCAAATCATAAAAGCGATGGTGGATCACTGCAATCCTGGAACCGCTTCCTCCGCAGCTTCCTGCTACAGGTCAGATGAAAGGCGGCTCCTTTCGCTTCCAGCGAAAAGGCTTCAGGTGATCGCGACGAATTTCGCAGGCGTGCGCCCGTGGCGGGGGAATCGCTTGCGTGAGGAAAACGGCCGGGGTGTCCCGCGCCGGCTCTGTATGAGCAAACAAGCTGGTCCGGTTCGTCCGGGCTTTGGTTCAAAAGGTTCTGCTGGTGCCAATGGCTTCAAGCGCAATCATGGAAAGGTCCGCAGCAAACCGCGCCATCGTGGCTGCGGGCGGCACCGCCATAGCGCTCAAGCGGCGGCCGGCGGACGTTCAATTGTCCGGCATCCATGTTCCAGGACCGAAGCAGCGGGCTTTGCCCCGCAAGCTGCGGCTGGCGGCTGCCGGGAGGAAACGAAATAATGCCCAACAAGATGCTGATAGACGCCTCCCACCAGGAGGAAACACGCGTTGTCGTCATTCGCGGTAACCGTATTGAAGAATTCGACTTTGAATCCCAGGACAAGAAGCAGCTCAAAGGAAACATCTACCTCGCCCGCGTAACGCGCGTCGAACCGTCCCTTCAGGCAGCTTTTGTCGAGTATGGCGGCAACCGTCACGGTTTCCTCGCCTTCAGTGAAATCCACCCCGACTACTATCAGATCCCGGTCGCCGACCGTCAGGCACTGTTGCGCGCGGAAGCGCAGGAGGCCGAGGACGAAGACGATGAGGACGGCGACGGCGAGGAGCACCAGGCCCGCGATCGCGGCCGGCGCGGTCGCCGGCGCGGCGGCAAGAACCGCGACCGTGGCGAACACAAGCGCGAGGCCAGCGCCGCCGGTTCCGAGGAGCCCGGCGACAGCGCCGCAGAGGTCGCAAGCGGCGAGGCTGCCGGTGAAAGCGGCGAAGAGGTCGTCGAGACGATCGCCGAGACCATCGAGATTCAGTCCAATGATGCCGACGCCGGCTCGCAGGATGGCGGCAAGGATCACGGCGGCGCGGAGCATGGCGACAATGCCACCGCGGACGACGGTGGCGAAACATCCGAGGGTGGCCCTACCTCGATCGCCGCTAGCGTCGAAGCCGACGTGATTTCCGAACCGGCCCCGCAAGCCGAACAGAACGGCGAAGCCCCCTCCAGCGACGATCGCGGCATGCTGGAAGAGGTGCAGTCCTCGCATCCGGACGACCACGAAATCGAATCGGTCGGCGCCGAGGATGCGCTTGAAGAGGTGCGCAACCGCCGCAAGCCGGTGCGCCGCCAGTACAAGATCCAGGAAGTCATCAAGCGCCGTCAGATCCTGCTGGTCCAGGTGGTCAAGGAAGAGCGCGGCAACAAGGGCGCCGCACTCACCACCTATCTGTCGCTCGCCGGCCGCTATTCGGTGCTGATGCCGAACACCGCGCGCGGCGGCGGCATTTCGCGCAAGATCACCAACGCCCAGGACCGCAAGCGGCTGAAGGAAGTCGTCGCCGACCTCGAAGTGCCGCAGGGCATGGGCGTCATCCTGCGCACCGCCGGCGAGAGCCGCACCAAGGCCGAGATCAAGCGCGATTATGAATATCTGATGCGGCTTTGGGAGAATGTCCGCAACCTCACTCTGCAGTCCACGGCCCCTGCCCTGGTCTACGAGGAAGGCAGCCTGATCAAGCGCTCGGTGCGCGACCTCTATAACAAGGATATCGACGAGATCCTGGTCTCCGGCGAGGACGGCTATCGCGAGGCCAAGGACTTCATGCGCATGCTGATGCCGAGCCACGCCAAGGTGGTTCAGCCCTATCGCGACACCACCCCGATCTTCGTGCGCAACGGCATCGAGGCGCAGCTCGACCGCATGCTGCAGCCGCAGGTGACGCTGAAGAGCGGCGGCTACATCATCATCAACCAGACCGAGGCGCTGGTCTCTATCGACGTCAATTCGGGTCGCTCCACCAAGGAGCACTCGATCGAGGACACGGCGCTCCACACCAATCTGGAAGCCGCCGAGGAAGTCGCCAGGCAACTCAGGCTGCGCGACCTTGCCGGCCTGATCGTCATCGACTTCATCGACATGGAGGAGAACCGCAACAACCGCTCCGTCGAGAAGCGGCTGAAGGATCACCTCAAGAACGACCGCGCCCGCATCCAGGTTGGCCGCATCTCGCATTTCGGCCTGATGGAGATGTCGCGCCAGCGCATCCGCGCCAGCGTGCTGGAATCGACCATGAAGCCCTGCCCGCATTGCGGCGGTACCGGCCATGTGCGTTCCGACTCCTCGGTGGCGCTGATGGTGGTCAGGGCGATAGAGGAATTCCTGCTCAAGGATTCGCGCAGCCACATCACGGTCCGCACGCCGGCAGCGACCGCGCTTTATGTGCTCAACCACAAGCGCGGCACGCTGGTCGAACTCGAAAGCCGCTTCGGCCTGACCATCACGATCGAGGCCGACGACACGGTCGGCGCGCAGCACTATGCGATCTTCCGTGGCGCGATCGCCGAAAAGCCCGAGGGCTTCGTCGAAGTGCGCAGTCTGCCGGCCTATGTCGAGCCGGAGGAGCCCGAGGACGAGATCGTCATCGAGGACGAGGAGGAGGCGCCCGCCCAGGCGGAACAGCCGCGCCAGTCCCAGCAGCAGCCGCAGCAGCAGAGGTCCGGCGAGGACGGCGAAGGCCGTGACCGCAAGCGCCGCAAGCGCCGCCGGCGGCGCGGCGGCAAGGATCGCGATCGCGAGCACGGCGAGCGCGAGCATGGCGCTGGAGTAGTCTCAACGCCGGCGCCGGCGGATAGCGTTTCCGCCGCCGCGAGCAACGAGGCAGCCGAAGCGGGCGATGAAGCTACGGTCGGCATTGGCGAAACGGCCGAAGCAGCGGAAGACAGCCACGGCAAGAAGCGCCGGCGCGGCAAGCGCGGCGGCAAGCGCAATCGCCGCGAGGAGGGTGAAGACGCTGCCGATGCGGCCGCCGGCGAAGAGGTCGACGGCGTCGAAAACGTCGCGTCGGAAGACGAAACCGTGGTGGCCGAGACCGTGACCGCCGCGCCCGTCGAGGAGCCGGCCGTTCCTGCTCCCGCCAATGACGACGCGCCGAGTGCCGAAAAGCCGAAGAAGCCCAAGCGCGCCTCGAGGTCGAAGAAGACCGCGGAGGCCGCGGAGGCCGTTGTTGCGGAGACGGTAGCCGAGGCCGTGCCGGAGGCAACGATTGAAACCCCCCCGGCTCCGGTCGAGGCGGCGCCTGCTGCTCCCTCCGAGGACGAGCCAGCCCGCCCGACCAGGCGCAAGCCCGCGTCGACAAATGCTCCGGCCGTGCCAGTGGTCTCGTCGAGCGTTGCCGATGAGACAAAAACCGAGGACAAGCCGAAGCGCGCCGGCTGGTGGCAGCGGAAAGGCTTCTTTTAAGCCTTTCAAAGGTTTGGAGTAGTTTCTTGACCAAAAGAAATCCCGCGTCGTCAAAAACGGCGCGGGATTTTTTTGTGGTTATGCCGCCGTGGTCCAAGCCTTGAAGTCAGGCCGGCACAACCTGAATGTCGGCAGCCCTAAGGCGCGAAGATCGACCAGTTCATCATCTTCGCCAGCCTCTCCAGCGCGATCGAGCCCAGCTTGGAATTGCCGTTGGCATTGAGGCCAGGCGACCAGACCGCGAGCGAAGCCGTCCCCGGCACGATCCCCAATATGCCACCGCCGACGCCGCTTTTGCCGGGGATGCCGACGCGGAAGGCGAAATCGCCGGATCCGTCATAGTGGCCGCAGGTCAGCATCATCGCACCGATGCGGCGCGCCCGCTCGGCCGACACCACCGAATGCCCGGTCGCCGGGTTCTTGCCGCCATTGGCAAGGAAGCGGCCGGCCATTGCCAATTGCCGGCAGCTCATGGCAACGGCGCAATGGTGGAAATAGACACCCAGCGCCAGTTCCGGCGCATGGTGGAGATTGCCAAAGGATTTCATGTAGTTAGCTAAAGCGAAATTGCGGTAGCCGGTGGCACGTTCGGAGGCCGCCACCTCGCGGTCGATGATGATGGTGTCATCGTCGGCCAGGAACTGGATGAAGCGCAGGATCTCGCCGATCGCTTCGCGCGGCTGGTGGCCGGCGAGCAATATGTCCGAAACGACGATGGCGCCGGCATTGATGAACGGGTTGCGCGGAATGCCGTTCTCATGCTCGAGCTGGACGATCGAGTTGAACGGATTGCCCGACGGCTCGCGTCCGACGCGCTGCCACAGCGCATCGCCGACATTGCCGAGCGCCAGCGTCAGCGTGAACACCTTGGAAATGCTCTGGATGGAGAAGGCTTCCTCGGCGTCGCCGGCAAGCAGCACGCGGCCGTCATTGGTGACCGCCGCGATGCCGAACTTCTTCGGGTCGACCTTGCCGAGCTGCGGGATATAGGTGGCGACGTCGCCGCGATCCGTGCGCTCGGCCATTTCGGCGGCGACTTCGGCAAGCGCCTGTTCGAGTTCCGGCATGGTCTCCCCGCTATTTCAGCCAGCGCTCGATGCGCGCCATCGCCTCGACCATGTCGTCGTGGCTGCCGGCATAGGAAAAGCGCATGGTGCGATGGCCTTGAAGCGGATCGAAGTCGCGGCCGGGCGTTGCCGCCACGTGCGCCTCGGCAAGCATGCGACGCGCGAAGGCCATGCTGTCATTGGTATGCCTTGTGACATCGCAGAAGGCGTAGAAGGCGCCGTCCATGGGTGCCGCGAGCGCGAAGCCGAGCTCCGGCAGCCGCTTCATCAGCAGCTCGCGGTTCCAAGCGTAGCGCGCCTTCACCGCCTCCAGCTCCTCTGTCGCCTTGAACGCTTCGATCGCGGCGATCTGCGACAGTTCCGGCGGTGATATATAGAGGCTCTGGGCGATGCGCTCGACCGGACGCACCAGTGGTTCCGGCAGCACCATCCAACCAATGCGCCAGCCGGTCATGCAATAGTATTTCGAGAACGAATTGATCACCGTTACGGCCGAGCCGTAGGCGAGCGCCGTCGTGTCCGGCGCGGCATAGGCGAGCCGGTGGTAGATCTCGTCGGAAATAACGGCGATGCCGAGTTCTTCGGCCGTCGAAACCAGCGCGGCGAGCTCGTCGGCCGGAATCACCGCACCGGTCGGATTGGCCGGACTGGCGAACAGCACCCCCTTCAGCGGCCCTTCGCGGTGCGCGGTCCTCAGATGCTCGGCATGAAGATATGCATCGCCGCCGAGTTCGATCTCGACGATCTCGATACCGAGTGCGGCCATGATGTTGCGATAGGCTGGATAGCCTGGCGCGGCGATCGCGACACGGTCGCCTGGATCGAACATCGCGAGGAAAGCCAGGTTGAAGGCGGCGGACGATCCGGTGGTGACGGCGATTCGCGCCGCCGGGACATGTATCCCGTAATGGTCGCCATAGTGCCTTGCGATAGCCTGGCGCAGATCGGCCAGACCCAGCGCGTCGGTGTAGCCGATGCGCCCGACCTTCAGGGCATTCGCAGCGGCCTGCCGCACGCCGGCCGGCGCCGGGTCGGACGGCTGCCCGACCGCCATCGAAACCACCGGCGCCCCGGTCGCCTTCAACCGGTTGGCCTCGGCCAGAATATCCATGGCGTGGAACGGCTCGACCTCGCCGCGGCGCGAAAGCGAAACAACCATTTTCAAATCCAACACGCCAGGATCCGCCCTGGCCGCGCCGCACAAATGCCCGATTGATGTGGGGATCACAAGCGCAGGAAGTTTTCGGTGCCGACTTTTCATCCTCCGCCCGCTCGTCTACCAGTGGACCTGTCATGTTGAGCCGACCCAGATCGACCACTGCCAGATCGACCGTTGCAAGGACCGCGCGCGGCTTCGCCACGCTTTTGCTTGCGGCCGCCGTCGCGGTCTCCGGCTCGGTCAGCGCATTTGCGCAAAACGTCCCCATCGTGCGCGACGCCGAGATCGAGGCACTGGTACGCGACTACGCGCGGCCGATCTTCAAGGCGGCTGGGCTGGCCAATGACGGCATCGATATCGTGCTGGTCAACGATCCGAGCTTCAATGCCTTCGTTACCGGACGCCGCATGTTCATCAACACCGGCGCGCTGATGACGGCGGAAACGCCCAACGAGATCATCGGCGTCATGGCTCACGAGGCCGGCCATATCGCCGGCGGCCACCAGCAGAAGCTGCGCGACCAGCTCGAGCGCGCCAAGACGATGGCCATCATTGCCACGCTGCTCGGCGCTGGCGCCATGGTGGCCGGCGCCACCACCAACAGCCGTGGGCTGGCCGGCGCCGGCATGGGCGTCGCGGCGGGCGGCGGCGAGATGGCGCAGCGCAGCATCCTGGCCTATCAGCGCACCGAGGAGACGACTGCCGATCGCTCGGCGATCAGCTACCTCAACGCCACCGGCCAGTCCGGCATGGGCATGCTGAAGACCTTTTCCCGCTTCCAGAACGCGCTGTCGCTGTCCGGCACCCAGGTCGACCCTTACCGGATAAGCCACCCGATGCCGCAGGAGCGCATCGCCAACCTCGAGGCGCTGGTCAAGCAAAGCCCCTACGTCGACAAGCTCGACCCGCCGGCTCTGCAGCAGCGGCATGACATGATGCGCATAAAGATCGCCGCCTACATGCAGGGACAGGCGGCCGCCTCGCGGCTGATGCGCAAGAATCCGGGCAGCCTCGCCTCGCGCTACGGCGAGGCGCAGCTCGCCTATCTTTACGGCAACCTCAATGCCGCGCTCGTCAAGACGTCCGCACTGATCAAGGAACAGCCGAAGAACCCCTATTTCCAGGAACTGCGCGGCGACATCCTGATGAAGGCGAACAAGCCCAAGGATGCCGCTGACGCATATGCCAAGGCGGTCAGCCTCGATCCCGCGAGGTCCGGGCTGCTGCCGGTCTCGCTCGGCCAGGCTCTGATGGCGATCGGCACGCCGGATGCCCTGAAAAAGGCCGCGGTGCAGATCAACAACGGTCTTGGGCGCGACAGGGAGAACGCCGTCGGCTACCGCTATCTGGCGCAGGCCTATGGCGAACTCGGCAACATACCGGCGGCGGACCTTGCCACGGCCGAAGGCCATTTCTATTCCGGCGACTACCGGAACGCGAAGATTTTCGCCATGCGCGCGCAACAGAAGATGAAGCGCGGCGAGCCTGGCTGGCTTCGCGCCCAGGATATCATAAACTACGGGCCTTCGGGCAAAACCAAGTGAACCTTCCGGCCGCTCCGGGCAACGGAAGCGGACTGGAACAGGCAAAAGGGATCGAGGATCATGAACAAGGCAATCTTGCTTGGCACGACGGGCGTGGTGGCCGCCCTTGCCATGCTGGCGGTCGGCTTCGTCGCCGGCAGCCCTCAGGCGGCCAAGGCCGACACGACGCAGGTCGTCCAGGCCGCCGCGCCCTCGGACAGGAGGATCGACCGGGCCGAGGTCGAGGGCATCATCCGCGACTACCTCCTCAAGAACCCGGAAGTGCTGCTCGAGGTGCAAGAAGCGCTGGAGGCCAAGCAGAAGGAAGAGCAGCGCATTGCCGCCCTCGGCGTCATCAAGAACGCCAAGGACGAGATCTTCAACTCCGCCTTTGACGGCATCGTCGGCAATCCGAACGGCAAGGTCACCATCGTCGAATTCTACGATTACAATTGCGGCTTCTGCAAACGCGCCATCGAGGACATGCAGGCGCTGACCAAGGCTAACCCCGACCTGCGCTTCGTCCTCAAGGAATTCCCGATCCTCAGCCCGGATTCGCAAAAGGCCAGCGTCGTCTCCATGGCCTTCCATTTGATGATGCCGGAGAAATACGGCGAGTTCCACACCGCCTTGCTTGGCGGCCAGGGCCGCGCCACCGAGTCGATCGCCATCAAGATCGCGGTCTCGCTCGGCGCCGACGAGGCGAAGCTGCGCGAGAAGATGAAGGACCCCAGCATCAACGAAGCGCTGTCCCGGACCTATGATCTTGCCACCAAGCTGTCGATCACCGGCACGCCCTCGTATGTGGTCGGCAACGAGGTGGTGTTCGGCGCGCTCGGGAAGGATGTCCTTGCCGAAAAGATCGAGGCGGCGAAGGCCGCGCTCTGATCGGCCCCAAGCCCTTGCGGCGGGCGACTTTCCGCCCGCTGTGGACAGCGAAAGAACGCACTTGCGCTCTTTTCGCGGGCGTCTATGCCCATTATAGAAGCCCAGGGCGCCGGCTTGCGGCCGGCGCCGGGAAAGGTCAGCATTCTTGAAAACGGTTTTCGTCCTGAACGGTCCCAATCTCAACGCGCTCGGCAAGCGCGAGCCGGGC
>NZ_RZOI01000670.1:0-3290 GCF_004022645.1 Mesorhizobium sp. M4A.F.Ca.ET.020.02.1.1
GTGCGGTCGACGTCGATGCCGAGCAGCGCGGCCATCTTGCGGTCCTGCTCGCAGGCGCGCTGCGCCCGGCCCAGCGCCGTCCTGTTGACCAGGTACCAGAACAGCGCCAGCAGCACCACCGTGACCAGCACGATAATGATCTGCTTCAGCGACACGCTAACGCCCGCGAACGTGTAGACCTGGCTGACCAGCGGCGGGATCGGCTTGTTGCGTGGGCCTTGCGTCACCTGGACGAAATTCGACAGCGCGATCGACATGCCGATCGCGGTGATCAGCGGCGCCAGCCGGAACGATCCGCGCAGCGGTCGGTAAGCCACCTTCTCGATCGTCCAGTTGTAGAGACTGGTCAACAGCATCGCCACGATCATCATGATCAGGAGCGCGATGACGACCGGCACCGAATAGAACAGCGCGCCGAGAATGAGGAAGACGATGAGGGCGGTGAAGGCCCCGACCATGAAGATGTCGCCATGGGCGAAATTGATCATGCCGATGATGCCGTAGACCATCGTGTAGCCGATCGCGATCAGCCCATAGATCGATCCCAGCGTCAGCCCGTTGATAAGCTGCTGGACGAAGTATTGCATACTGCCGTGGCTCCCCTGGAATGTCGCCCGCTTCCGGGTCGCACTCCCTTTTCGTATTTCCCCTAGTCGTAAAGTTTCGAGCCCGGATTGCAACGTGATTTTTCAATCGCCTCGCGTGTTTTGGAAGCACGCCGTCCGATTGCCCGTTTTTCGCTATCCGACCCCTGGACTATCGCGGACCCTATCATTGGCATAACGCAATGTCTTTGACGATTCAGCCGCATGATGCGCGTAGTTTCGAAGAAATCGCCGTCAAGATTAGGTGATGAGAAGATTTCTTGCGCCACCGATAGTCGTGCGTTTCGCGCATCCGCTCCTTCTACAGCGTTCGGGATTCTTCTGATATGACACTTATGTGACGGCGAGCCGGCGTGCCCCAGCGGCCCTGCTCGCCGTGGTGGTTCCGGGCGCGAAATTCAGTAGGCGGAGCCGCCTTCGCCACTCAGACTGTGCCGTTCAGTGCCGTTGAGCGGCGGATTGAAGACGCTGACCAGCACCATGTCGCCAGCGCCGTCGGCGCGCAGATAGTGATCGTCGTGCGCATCGAGCACGTAGATGGTTCCGGGCTCAATGCGATGGATGGCGCCGGACATGTCCTCGACTTCGCCGCTGCCGGAAATGCAATAGCAGGCTTCGAGATGCCGCCGGTATTGCAGGCGCGACTCGCTCCCTGCCCGCACCACGGTATGACAGACGGTGAATCCCATGCCGTCCCTCTGGGTCAGCAGCCGGTGGCTGGTGCCGTTGCCCCAGTCGACGAAGAAGTCAGTTTTTTCTACATCGGCCAATTGCCTGGTGAACATGGCATTCTCTCTCTATGAAAGGCGTGGAACGACGACGACGGCGGATTGACCTGGCTTCGCGCTGTTTTGGCTGTTATTTTCTGGATCAGCATTCGAAGCAGCCTTCAGAATGTCGCGACCCGAGGCGGGTTTCAAATGATCGAATTTCATTGGATGCATTAGAATAATTTACAGATGGACTATCTGCCGCTGAACGCCATCCGCGCTTTCGAGGCCGCCGCGCGCCATCTCAGCTTCTCGGCCGCCGGCGAGGAGCTGCATGTCACCCATCCAGCGATCAGCCATCAGATCAGGCGGCTGGAGGAATGGTTGGGCGTGCCCCTGTTCCACCGGGATGCCCGCAAGGTTCGCTTGACCGATGCCGGCCTCAGCCTGCAGGCCTCGGCGAACGCGGCGCTCTCCGACCTTGCGGCCGCTTGCCGGCGCATCCGCAGAAACGCGGCCGTCGCATCGCTGTCCGTGGGCTGCATTCCATCCATTGCCAGCCGATGGCTGGTGCCGCGCCTGCCGGACTTCACCGCGCGTCACCCCGAGATTGCGATCCGCGTCGCCTATGCAAAGGCCGAGGACCGACTCGAAGACGATGACAACGACATCCTGATCACGCTCGGCGCGGACCCGTCTCCCAAGGCCACCAGCCTCAAGCTCTTTTCCCGCATAAGCCGGCCCGCCTGCAGCCCGCATTATCTGGCGCGCAAGGGCCGGCTCGGGTCGCCGGCGGAGATTGCCGCGGCGGAGCTTTTGCATGACGAGACGCGTCACGGCTGGCGCGAATGGTTCTCGCAATCCGGCATGGCCGGGGCCGATGTCGGCAACGGGCCCGTCTTCGCCGATTTCAACATATTGGCGACGGCCGTCATCGCCGGCCACGGCGTCGCGCTTTGCCCGATCGAGGTTTTTCGCGAGGAACTGCGGCGCGGCGATCTCGTCGTCGTCTCCGACATCGCGACCGACAAGGACAAAGGCTACTACCTGACGATGTCGGCGCAACCCTCGGCCGCCGAAATCACCTTCGCCGACTGGTTCCGCGATCAGGTCTCGACGAACGGCGAGGAAGCCTGACGCCCTCGAGCAGCGACGGCGTCACGTGACGATGAACCCGTGCGCGAACGGATCGCGGTCGTCGATGAAGATGGTGTTCAACCCGGTCATCCGCGCCCAGCCGCCGATCGAAGGGACGATCGCCGGCTTGTCCGCGACGACGACTTCCTTTTCGACCCTGCCCTTGAACAGCGAGCCGATGATCGATTCGTGGACAAAGCTGTCGCCGACCTTGAGCTTGCCCTTGGCGTGCAGCTGCGCCATGCGCGCCGAGGTGCCGGTGCCGCAAGGCGAGCGGTCTATCGCCTTGTCGCCATAGAACACGGCATTGCGCGCATCGGCTTCCGGATTGGTTGGCTTGCCGGTCCACAGCATGTGCGACAGCCGGTTGATGCCGGGGCTTTCCGGATGCACGAAGGAGTACTTCTCGTTGAGCCGCTGCCGCACAACCGGGCTCCAGGCGATGAGGTCGCCGGCCGAATGGTCGGCCATGTCGCGATAGTTCGCCTGCGGCTCGACGATGGCGTAGAAATTGCCGCCATAGGCGACGTCGACGCTGATCTCGCCGAGGCCGGGGCATTCGACCGTCAGGCCTTCCGCGTAGAGGAAGGACGGCACGTTGGTGATGCGCACCTCCTCGACATACTCGCCGACCTGTTTGTACTCCGCGACGACCAGGCCGGCCGGCGTGTCCAACCGCAGCACGCCCGGTGTCTTCGGCGTCACCAGCCCATGCTCGATCGCCATTGTGACGGTGCCGATGGTGCCGTGGCCGCACATCGGCAGGCAACCCGAGGTCTCGATGAACAGGATGGCGATGTCGCAGTCCTCGCGCGTCGGCGGGGAGAGGGTGGAGCCC
>NZ_RZOI01000671.1:0-3286 GCF_004022645.1 Mesorhizobium sp. M4A.F.Ca.ET.020.02.1.1
GTCGCGCTCCATGCGCGTCATCCGTCGGTCGAGTTGGTCGAGGCGCTTGTGCGATACGAAGCGCTGCCCTATTGGTCGTCTGCCCCACTGCCGGCCCAATCCCTGGGGCCTCGGTACGCGGCTTGGAAGCGCGCAACCATCAAGGCCGCGCCGAAGCTCACGAAGATGACACGGGAGCGCCGCAACAAGCTGGATGCGCCTGCGAGGTGGCCTGACGCGAAACTCAGGGCACTCAGCGCCGCGGCACGGGCGAAACTTCTATCCCTGCCGTGGGTCGCGCCGTCCCTACCGTGGTGGCCGCTTGCCGGCGGCTGGAAGAACGTGACCGCCGACCCGAAGCTGCTGATGTTCAGCCGCTTTCGAGCGACTCCGCCGAGCGTGGCGGCGCTCCTAAGTTTCGGCGTTGAAGCGTCATGCCTTCCCCGACAGCGAGGTGGCTACGAGAAAGCCTATCGGCGGCGTCGCTTCAAACTGGCGGCCGTTCCCGGACCGGTCATGGCCGCCTTCCATCCGTCGCCGTGGCTCATCCGGCATACGGATCCGCTCGCGAAGGCGGGAGAGACGGTCGGTGCTATCCGTAAGCAGGTGAGACGGCAGATTCTCGCGGCACTTCCCAAGGGGATCATCGAGAAGGACACGGTAAAGGCTCGTCGGCGGCACCGTTCCATCGGCCGGACCTTGGCCGCGATAGAGCGGGCGGCCGGGCTGTCGGAACAGTCTGCCGCTGCTTGGAGCAGCGCCGTCGGTGAGGATCGCGCCGCCCGGTCCGCTGTCCTTAAATGGCGACAGACGCCGACGATCGAGCGCCTCTCGCCGGCCGAACTCGATGATCTCGTCGATTGCGCCATTGGCGCGCCGGGCGTGGTGCTAGGCCGGGCGCTATTGCGGCATGACCCAACAGTCCTTGACCCGGCGCGCTGTGGTGAACTCGTTCAACTGAGCTGGCAGGGCTTGCGCGCGTATCTCGATAATCCGGTGATCCTATCGTCCCTGCCGGGCAAGAACGCGGTCGATCAGGTGATGGCCGCCGTCGTCGATGGCGGTTTCGAAAGTGTCCTCGACGAGCATTTCTGGCTTCGCGCGCAGAATCTTCCAGAGGGTGCGGCCGGCCTCGCCAAGGATTTGCAATCTTCGCTCGGCCTTCGGGCGGGTAGTTTCAGCTTTCTTTGGCGGGCCAGCGCACAAGGTACCGGTACGGTCCCATGTCGCTGTTCCGTTCGGTGACGCCGAGGCGGAACCGGCCGGCAAGGTGAATGGAGCACTCGCGCCATCCGCGCCAGCGCGGTCGGACGAAGTCCGCCGGAGCTTCAACACGCCGTTCTGGCCGCACGTGCTGGCAACGACGTCGGTGGGACAGGTCGTGGGAGAGCAAGGTACTCCTCCGGTGACATGCAATTCCACCGGTCGGCAGGGATTTGTCGTGATGCAACCGTGAAATTCGCTTGATATATCACTGTGCGTTTCCTATGCTCGCGCCTGCGATGGCCGCTGAGGGAGCGAATCTAGAATGGCACGTACCGGGAATGAGTACATCCAGAGCCTGCGCGATGGGCGTCAGATATTCATCGACGGCCGGTTGGTCGACAATCACGTCGACCATCCGGCGTTCCGAAATGCCATACGTTCCGCAGCCAAGCTGTACGACTACCAAGCGGCGAACCAAGGGGAGATGACCTTCACAACGCCGACCGGCAAGCGCGTCAACCGTTCCTGGGAGCTGCCCGACACCCGCGAAAAGCTTGTAAAACGGGGCTTGGCTGCGCAGGCTTGGGCGGCGCAGAGTTATGGATGGCTCGGCCGTTCGCCGGATCATGTTCCGGCGGCCATTACGGGCATGGTGACGCATATCGACGTCTTCGAGGGCTACGACAAGAAGCGGGCTTCAGCGCTTCGGGGGTACTACGAATACGCGCGTGATCGCGACCTCGCGATGACCTACACGATCGTCAATCCCCAGGGGGACCGATCGAAACTCGCGGGTGAGCACGACGACAAGTATCACAGCCTGGGCGCCGTCGATGAGGACGCCGAGGGGATCACCGTTCGCGGTGCCAAGATGCTGGGCACCTCGGCGCCGCTGGCGGAGGAAGTGCTTGTCGGCGTGCAGAACCCGCTGAAGGAGGGCATTGACGACATATACGCGCTGTCATTTGCGCTTCCTCTCGCGACCAAGGGGGTCAAGATCCTCTCGCGCAAATCCTATGAGGAAGCCGCGCATTCGCAGTTCGACAATCCGCTGGCCGCGCGCTTCGACGAAAACGACGCGGTGGTCTATTTCGACGACGTAAAAGTGCCCTGGGAGCGGGTTTTCGTCTACAAGAAGACGTCGATGTGCCGCGCGCAGTTTCATGCGACCGGCGCCGAAATCCTGATGAACACTCAGAGCCAGGCGCGCTATTCGGTCAAGCTCAAGTTCCTTGCGGGCCTCGCCAGGCGCATCGCCGAAACGACCGGCGTCATCAATTTCCCGGCGATCCAGGAGTCCCTTGGCAATCTCGCATCGCAGGCCATGGTCATCGACGGCATGTTCCGTTCGCTGCTGCATGACCCGATTGAGCGGAACGGCTATTTCATCCCGCGCCAGCTGCAGATCTATACGACGCAGGCCTATAGTCAGGAACTCTACCCCGCGTTCATCACCGCCATCCGCAAGCTGGCGGGCGGCAGCGTGATCATGCTGCCGTCGGGCGTCGAGGACTTCGACAATCCGGAAATGGCCGCGCTCATCAACAAGACCCAGTATTCGTCGACCGCTTCTCCAGAAGAGCGCGTGAAGGTCATGAAACTGGCCTGGGATGCGCTTGGGTCGGAATTCGGCTCGCGCCATACGCAATATGAGATGTTCTACAATGGTCCCCATTTCGCAGCGCTGATGCGCGTCTTCGGCGCATTCGATTGGGGCTTTGCCAAAGGCATGGTCGATGAGTTGCTCGGAAGCTATTCGCGGCAGAGCGAAAGGCGCGAGGCTGCCGAATGAGCGGAGCTGCGTCTTCCGTTGAAGTGGCAGTTCCCCAAACCTTTCCGGTTTCGGCGGAGCATTTCCGCAAGGGGATGCGCAAGCTGACCGGCGCGGTCAATATCGTCACCACCATGCACAACGGCGCGCCGCATGGCCTGACAGCGACGGCTGTCTGCTCTCTTTCCGGCGAGCCGCCGCGGCTGCTGGCGTGCGTCAACGTCGTGGGGCGAACCTTTGGTTACATCCTTCACTCCAGGAGGATGGGCGTCAGCGTGTTGGCGCATCGACATGTCGAACTGGCCAAGCACTTTGCCAACATGACCGATA
>NZ_RZOI01000672.1:0-3281 GCF_004022645.1 Mesorhizobium sp. M4A.F.Ca.ET.020.02.1.1
GCCCTGATAGGCCAGAGGCGGTATTGGGGCAGCCGACGTCGTCTGCACGTCGACGCCCCCGCCGATCGCCGCGGCCGGCATCAGCGCAAGCGTCGCGCCCAGAAGCGCGAAAAGACGGGGCCGCCGGGCTGACATGTGGTTCGTCATTTCCTGTTCGAGCACATTACCAGCAGCCCAAGACGGCTTGAAGCTAAACTCAGGTCGTGAAGAGCCCGTAAACAAAAGGTTATCGAGGTCGTTCGAATTGCCGACACTGGCACCACGGCAATGCTTGCCGCTGAACAATGTCGAGACTATGGTGCGCGGCTTCGCTTTCGGCTAGAAGGCGCGCACGATAGACCGACCGATAAAACACGAATGCATGTCGCCCAAAAGTGGACACCGGTTTTGGGGCAACGAGATGCATAAACCAACGAAGTCCCAAGGAGTTTGGACGATATGCTGAGAGGCTCGCTGACCGCGCTCGTTACACCGTTCGACAAGAGCGGGCGTTTCGACGAGAAAGCCTTTCGCGCCTTCATCGAGTGGCAGCTCGCCGAGGGCACCAAGGGGCTGGTTCCGGTGGGCACCACGGGCGAGTCGCCGACGCTGTCGCATGACGAGCACCGCCAGGTGGTCAAGGTCTGCATCGAGGTCGCCAAGGGCCGCGCTCCGGTCGTCGCCGGCGCCGGCTCCAACAACACCGAAGAGGCGGTGGGCCTGGTGCAGTTTGCCGAGCAGGCGGGTGCCGATGCCGCGCTCGTCGTCACGCCCTATTATAACAAGCCGACGCAGCGCGGCCTCTACGAACACTTCGCCGCTGTCGCCCGCGCGACCAAGCTGCCGATCATCATCTACAATATCCCGCCGCGCTCGGTCATCGACATGACGCCCGAGACGATGGGTCGGTTGGCGCACGACTTCAAGAACATCGTCGGCGTCAAGGATGCCACCGGCAAGGTCGAGCGCGTCTCCGAGCAGCGCGCCACCTGCGGCAAGGACTTCATCCAGCTTTCCGGCGAGGATGCCTCGGCGCTGGGCTTCAACGCGCATGGCGGCGTCGGCTGCATCTCGGTGACGTCGAACGTCGCGCCCCGCCTCTGCTCGGAGTTCCAGGAAGCGACGCTGTCCGGCGACAGCGCCACGGCGCTCGACTTGCAGGATCGCCTGCTGCCGCTGCACAAGGCGATCTTCACCGAGCCTGGCCTGTGCGGCGCCAAATACGCGCTGTCGAAGCTGGGCAAGGTCGAGAACGTCGTGCGCTCGCCGCTGGTCACGATCGAGGCTTCGACGGCCGAGAAGATCGACCAGGCGATGAAGCACGCCGGCTTGATAAACTAGAGCAATTCCAGGAAAAAGTGTGTAGCGGATTTCCATTCGGAATTGCGTCAAAATGAATAGATAGAGCGGTTCGACGTTTCCGTGAAACGGTGAATCGCTCTAGATGAGGCGCCACCTCTCCGCATTATGAATCAAGTCAAGAAAGCCGATCCCAACAACAGGACCGTTGCGGAGAACCGCAAGGCGCGGTTCTCGTACGAGGTCCTCGACACGATCGAGGCCGGCCTGGTGCTGACCGGCACCGAGGTCAAGTCGCTGCGCCAGGGCCAGGCCAACATCCAGGAATCCTACGCCTCGGCCGAGGGTGGCGAGATCTGGCTGATCAATTCCTACCTGCCGGAATATCTTCAGGCAAATCGCTTCAACCACGAGCCGCGCCGGCGCCGCAAGCTTCTGCTCTCCAAGCGCGAGATGGCGAAGCTGTCGCAGAGCGTCGATCGCGAAGGCATGACGCTGGTGCCGCTCAAGATCTATTTCAACGATCGCGGTCGCGCCAAGCTTTTGCTTGCAGTCGCCCGCGGCAAGAAGCTGCACGACAAGCGCGAGACCGAGAAGCAGCGCGACTGGTCGCGCGAGAAGGGTCGCCTGCTCAAGCAACGCGGTTGAAAAATCTCAGCAGCAGCCTGAAAAAAGCCAACAGTTCGCCTTCAGCTTGCGGAGATGTGGAGCCGACAGCAGGGGATAGTCTTGAAGAAGCGGATCGTCCTCTGGGTCCTGGCCGGCCTTGTTCTGGCGTGCATCGCCGCAGTGGGCGGGCTGTTTTATTTCCACACTTTCTCTCCTGATCGCGACCGATTCCCGGTCAGGGGCATCGACGTCTCCCACCACCAGGGCCGGATCGACTGGCGACGCGTTGCCGCCGACGACGTCGCCTTTGCCGTCATCAAGGCGACCGAAGGCGGCGATCATGTCGACGATGCCTTCGCCACCAACCTGCGCGAGGCGCGCGAGGCGGGGCTGGCGGTCGGCGCCTATCACTTCTTCACCTTCTGCCGGCCGGGTGGCGACCAGGCGAGGAATTTCATCTCGGTGGTGCCGCGCGGCGAGCCGCTGCTGCCGCCGGTGGTCGACATCGAATTCGGCGGCAATTGCCCGCAGCGGCCGTCGGCCGAGCAATTGAATACCGAACTCCAGGCGTTCCTCGGCCCGGTCGAGGCGGCCTTCGGCAAGCCGGCGATCGTCTATCTCACCGACGAGGCGGCTCAGGCCTACTCGGCGCATATCGCCGTTCGCCCGCGCTGGCTGCGCTCGCTGGCCATGCGGCCGGGCGAGGACGACTGGATCTACTGGCAGTACCACAACCGGGGCCGCGTCGACGGCATCGTGGGCGATGTCGACCTGAACGTGCTGCAGGGTGGGGCGGACAGGCTGGCCGCGCTGTTTGCCTCGGCACCGGTCGATTCTATTCCTGTAGAAGCGCCGCGATCTCCTTGAACACATTGACGAACATCGCTTCCGTCAGCACGCCGGTGTTGGTGTTGTAGCGCGAGCAGTGGTAGCTGGAGAACAGCGTGATGCTTCCGGCTTCCTGACGTCCGCCGTGCCGGAACGGATAGGCGGCAACGCGCTCGCCCAGTGCCCGCACCGTCGACTGGTGTGCGATCGAGCCCAGCGCCAGCACCGCGCGCAGATTGGGAAAGCGCCCGATCGTCGGCACCAGGAAACTCCGGCAGGTGGCGATCTCGCCGCCTACCGGCTTGTTCTCCGGCGGCACGCAGCGCACCGCATTGGTGATGGCGGTCTGCACCAGCTGCAGTCCGTCATCGGGCCTTGCCTTGAATTCGCCGCGCGCCAGGCCTTGCGCGATCAGAGTGCCGTAGAGCAGGTCGCCGGCATAGTCGCCGGTGAACGGCCGTCCAGTGCGGTTGGCTCCGCGCAGGCCGGGCGCCAGCCCGACGATGAGCAGCCGCACCGCGTCCTCGCCCTCCGGCGGCAGGAAGGTCGGCACCGGTGCGTTGAAC
>NZ_RZOI01000673.1:0-3266 GCF_004022645.1 Mesorhizobium sp. M4A.F.Ca.ET.020.02.1.1
GGGTTAGAACATGCCCTCACGCCCGCACGGCGTCTCGAACATGCACAGATGATCAAACCCGTCCCCTCCACCGACCAATCCAGAGGAAAGCCGTCATGGCCGAAGTGAAGTCCGACATCGAGATCGCGCGCGCCGCCAGGAAGAAACAGATTCAGGAGATCGGCGCCAAGATCGGCATTCCGACCGAGCATCTCCTGCCCTACGGCCATGACAAGGCCAAGGTCTCGGCCGAGTTCATCAAGTCGGTGAAGGGCAACAAGGACGGCAAGCTGATCCTCGTCACCGCCATCAACCCGACCCCTGCCGGCGAAGGCAAGACCACGACCACCGTCGGTCTCGGCGACGGCTTGAACCGCATCGGCAAGAAGGCGGTCGTTTGCATCCGCGAAGCCTCGCTCGGCCCGAATTTCGGCGTCAAGGGCGGCGCCGCCGGCGGCGGCTACGCGCAGGTCGTGCCGATGGAGGACATGAACCTCCACTTCACCGGCGACTTTCACGCCATCACCACGGCGCACAATCTGCTGTCGGCGCTGATCGACAACCACATCTACTGGGGCAACGAACTCGGCATCGACACCCGCCGCGTCGCCTGGCGCCGCGTCATGGACATGAACGACCGGGCGCTGCGCGAGATGATCTGTTCGCTCGGCGGCGTCGCCAACGGTTATCCGCGCGAAGGCGGCTTCGACATCACCGTCGCCTCGGAAGTGATGGCGATCCTGTGCCTTGCCACCGACCTCAAGGACCTCGAGAAGCGCCTCGGCGACATTATCGTCGCCTACCGCCGCGACAAGTCGCCGGTCTATGCCCGCGACCTCAAGGCCGACGGCGCCATGGCGGTGCTGTTGAAGGACGCCATGCAGCCCAACCTGGTGCAGACGCTGGAGAACAACCCGGCCTTCGTCCATGGCGGTCCGTTCGCCAACATCGCCCATGGCTGCAACTCGGTCGTCGCCACAACGACGGCGCTGAAGCTCGCCGACTATGTCGTCACTGAAGCCGGCTTCGGCGCCGACCTCGGTGCCGAGAAATTCTTCGACATCAAGTGCCGCAAGGCCGGCCTCAAGCCGGCGGCCGCCGTTATCGTCGCCACCGTGCGCGCCATGAAGATGAATGGCGGCGTCAAGAAGGAAGACCTCGGCAAGGAGAACATCGAGGCGGTCAAGAAGGGCTGCCTCAACCTCGGCCGCCACATCGAGAACGTTAAGCAGTTCGGCGTGCCGGCGGTGGTGGCGATCAACCACTTCACCACCGACACCGAGACCGAAATCCAGGCGATGAAGGACTTCGTCAAGGCGCAGGGCGCCGAGGCGATCCTGTGCAAGCACTGGGCGCAAGGCTCGGCCGGCATCGAGGACCTCGCCAGGAAGGTCGTCGAGATCGCCGAGTCCGGCGCCTCGCAGTTCTCGCCGCTCTATCCCGACGAGATGCCGCTGTTCGAAAAGGTCAACACCATCGTCAAGCGCATCTACCGCGGCGACGAGGCGATCGCCGACAAGTCGATCCGCGACCAACTGCACGCCTGGGAGCAGGCCGGCTACGGCAACCTGCCGGTCTGCATGGCCAAGACCCAGTATTCGTTTTCGACCGACCCGAACCTGCGCGGTGCGCCGACCGGCCACACCGTGCCGGTGCGCGAGGTCCGGCTCTCGGCCGGCGCCGGCTTCGTCGTTATCATCTGCGGCGAGGTCATGACCATGCCCGGCCTGCCCAAGGCGCCGTCCTCCGAAAAGATTTTCCTCAACGAGGCCGGCCAGATCGAAGGCCTGTTCTAGGCTTCCTTTCGGCTGCGAAAACAAAGGGCGCCGCTTTCGCGGCGCCCTTTTCATTTGCGGATTTGAGCGCGGCTAAGCTGCATTGCGCGCCAGCGCGCGCTGGTTGGAAGCAAAGATCGTGTCGCGTTCCGGCAAAGCGCCGGTCTTCAGGCAGTCGACCCACTCGGCGATCTTGAGCACCGCCGCGAAGCGCGACTGCAGGATGATGGTGACCACGCGGTGGATGTCCTCGGCAGAAGCATAGCCGGCGCTGTTGGCGTAAGGCACCGAGCCGCTGGCGTCGGACAGGAACTCCACAGCAAAGCCCATATGCACGGCATGGATGATGGTCGACAGGTCGCAATTGTGCGTCATGTAGCCGACGACCGCGATCGTATCGATGGCATTGGCGCGCAGCCACGCCTCGAGATCGGTGCCGGTGAAGGCTGAGGGCAGCGTCTTCTCGACATAATGGTCGCGGCTTCGCCTGGCGATCTCGGGATGCAGCTCGCCGCCATGGCTTCCCTTGGCGAAGATCGGCGAGGTCTCCGGCGCCATCTGCTTGATGACCACTACCTTGACGCCGGCTTCCGCCGCCGCGTCCATGGCGTGCGCCACATTGACGACGCTGTCGCGGAACGGCGGATGCTGGATGGCGAGATTGCCGCCATCATAGTCGTTCTGGACGTCGACGACGACGAGGGCGCGGCGCGGCTGGGTGCTAATGGCTGGTGCGGACATGGCGATCTCCTTTCGACCGGGTTGATAGGCAGAAGCTAGGCCCGGCGCCAACGCGGCAAAAGTGTCCCGATTGACTTCATTCGAAAGAATTGGGACAATCTTGTCTGTTTTCTCCCGGAGCTCCCATGGCCGACCCGATCGTCGCCGTCATCGCCTTCGACGGCATCAGCCCCTTCCACCTCTCCGTGCCTTGCCTCGTGTTCGGCACGGACCGCACCAGGCTCGGCCTGCCGCGCTTCGATTTCCGCGTCTGCGCCATGGAGGAGGGACCGATCCACACCGACGCCGGGCTGACCATCGCCGTCCCGCATGGGCTTGCGGCACTCGACGATGCCGACATCGTCATCATTCCAAGCTGGAAGGATCTCGAAGACCCGCTTCCGGCGGTGCTGGTCGAGGCGCTCGGCCGCGCCCACCGGCGCGGCGCGCTGATCGTGGGACTGTGCCTCGGCACCTTCGCCATCGCCGCCGCGGGACTGCTCGGCGGACGCAAGGCAGCGACGCATTGGGCCTATACGGACAGGCTGCAGACGCTCCATCCCGACATCGCCGTCGATGCCGACGTGCTCTATGTCGACGACGGCGACATCGTAACCTCGGCCGGTGTCGCCGCCGGCCTCGACTGCTGCCTGCATATCGTGCGCGCCCGCTACGGCGCGGAAGTGGCGTTGCGGCTTGCCCGCCACGTCGTGCTGTCGCCGCACCGGCAAGGCGGCCAGGCGCAATTCATCGAGCGCCCGCTGGCGCCGACCTCGACCGCCGACCGGTTCG
>NZ_RZOI01000674.1:0-3257 GCF_004022645.1 Mesorhizobium sp. M4A.F.Ca.ET.020.02.1.1
CCCGTCCCTCGCGCCGCGAGATCAGCCAGCTCGAGGACCTGACGCTGCCGCTGTTCGACGAGGTGTCGGTCGAATCGCGTCGCTACGTCGCCGCCGCGCTGTCCGAATGCGAATACGCGCCCCCCGCCCTGGTGCGGCGGCTGGCGGAAGAGCCGGTCGACATCGCGGCGCCGCTGCTCACCCGCTCGCGGGCGCTTAGTGACATCGACCTTATCGCGCTGATCGGCCGCCACGGCCTGCCGCATGCTCGCGCCATCGCCCGCCGCAAAGCTTTGAACCCGACCATCGCGGACCTGATCAAGGCGCTGGAAAAGCCGACGCTGGTCAGGCTGCGGCCGCCGCAGCCCATCGTCCAGGCATTGCCCGCGAAGGCCGACCCGGCACCCGTCGGGTCAGAAGCACCGATAGTCAAGGACGAACCCGCCCTTCCCGCCAGCGCGGACATGCGTGAGACGCCCGGCATTGCCGCCGCAAATGCCAGGCGCCGGCTGCGCGCGATGATGCGCCCCGAAGCGGGAACCGAGAGCGTCAATCCGTTTATCGCCCCGTCGACCTTCACCAAGTTGCGTGAGACGGCGCTGACCGGCAACGCCGCCTTCTTCCAGACGGCGCTGGCGGACGCGCTCGATATCGATTTCCAGACGGCGCGGGCGCTGACCGAACAGGCAGGCTATGCTGCGTTGCTTGCCGCGTTGCGCTCGCTCGACCTCAACGAGGACCGGGCCTTCCTGATCGCCGTCGCCGTCTATCCCAGAGAGTTTCCGCACCCGCAGGCGATCCGCCTGTTCCTCGACCGCTACCGCCTGCTGCACCGCGACGCCGCACTCGACAAGGTGCGCGCCTGGAAGGTTGAGACCCTGTCGCGGGCGATCCGCGGCAATGCGGGCGAGGTGGCGAATGCCGAGGAACGCCGAGCCTCGAACAGCGACGACTCCGCCGCAAACCTCAAGGCGTCATGAGTCCGTCTTGACGGACAAAAGGTCCTCGACCGGAACGGCGCCGGCCTCGATCTCGACCACCCAGATGTCGGGATCGAATTTCTTCTCGCGCTCCAGCCTGGCGTCGAACGGTGCGGCATCGTCGCCGGTACCAAGCAGGCTGAAGAAGCGCTCGTCAGGCTTGGCCGAATCGTAGCTGGTCTGCGGCGCCGGCCCGAACAGGGCGACCGCGCCCAGCCGGCCGCGCGACAGCACGAAGACCGCGCCCGCCTCGGCCGCGCCGCGCTTCGCCACCGCGGCAAAACCGCCGGCGGCGAACACTCGGCGCAACAGGGCCGACACCCACAGATCGGTGGTCACGCGCATGGCAAGGCTCCGGACGGCATGCGCGGCTCCTTACAACATCGGCCCGTGATTGCGCCAGCTGTCGCCCGACGCTCAGTTGGTGAGGCCGATCTCGCGCATCTTGACGTACACGATCTCATCGGGCTCGCCGGTCTCAGGCAAGCCGAACAACGACTGGAACTCCTTGATCGCCGCCTTGGTGCGGGCGCCGACGACGCCGTCGAGCTGCATGTCGTTGTTGCCGAAGGCCTTCAACCCGGCCTGGATCTTGACAATGCGGGCGTCGGGCGCCTCGGCGGACACGTTGGCCGGCGCCGAGACTGGAATCGGTGCCGCCAAAGGCGCCGCTGCCGGAGCTGTGGCCCTGTCCACGGGCCTCGGCACGGGATGCGGAATGGCCGCCGTAGTCTGCTTGGCGCCGAGCTGGTCGAGCAGCATGGCGTCGATCTCGCCGGTGGCCGGCAGGCCGACCTTCTGCTGATAGGCCTGGATGGCCTTGCGGGTGTTGGGGCCGGAAATGCCGTCGACTGTCCCGGAATAGAAATCGAGATCTTTCAAAATGCCTTGGACCTGTTCGACGGTCGGATCGCTCTTGACCGGCGCAGGCCGCACGATGTTGATGGTGGTCTCGGGCTCTTCCGCACCAGCACGCGGAAAATCCTCGATGCTCCTGGTGGCGAAGAACGCGCCGGCGTGCGGGAAAGGCTGGTACCAGAGCGCGTTGGCCGAGACATAAAATAGCGTCACCAGGAAGGCGGTCGAACCGCCGACCAGCACCGGATTGCGCGAGATCATGCCGCCGAGTGCAATCGCGCCCTCCTCGAAGGCGCTGCTCTGGCGCTTGACCGCCCTAGGCTGTTTTGCGGAGCGAGCCATTCCTGTCCCCTTTCGCATGCCCCTTGGTCTTCAGCGCGGGTATCGCCAACACCCCATCGCTCTTGTCCGAACGACCTCTCGGTCCGTTCACCGGCAGGCTGATCGTCACCGTGGTGCCCTCACCCGGCATGCTCTCGATCGACATGGTGCCGTCATGCAGTGCCACAAGGCCCTTGACCAGCGACAGGCCGAGCCCGGTTCCCTCGAAGCGGCGCGTATAGTCGTTCTGGATCTGCATGAAGGGCTTGCCGAGATTGACGAAATCCTCCTCGGCGATGCCGATGCCGGTATCGCTGACCCAGAAATGCAGCCGCGAGCCGACCCGCTTGGCGCCCACCACGACCTTGCCGCCATCAGGTGTGAACTTGATGGCGTTGGAGACGAGGTTGATCAGTATCTGCTGAACGGCGCGGCGGTCGGCGTTGATCTCGCCCGCATCCGGCGCGATTTGCGCGGCAAGCCTGATATTCTTGGCCTCGGCCTGCAGCCGCATCATCGACTGGCACATATCGACCGCTTCAGCGAAGCGGAACGGCTCGGGCTCGGTCGCGTAGGCGCCGGCCTCGATCCGGGAAACGTCGAGGATCGAGGTGACGACGTTGAGGAGATGCTGGCCGGAGTCCCTCACCAGGCCGACATATTCCTTCTGGCGCGGATCGCCGAAGGGACCGAACATCTCATGCAGCAGCATGTCGGAGAAGCCGATGATGGCGTTGAGTGGCGTGCGAAGCTCGTGGCTGACCACGGCCAGGAAACGTCCTTTCGTCACCTCGGCCGCGGCCGCGGTCTCGTTAGCGGCGGCGAGCTTTTCGCGCAGGGCCGCGACATCGTCGTTTTCGCTGAGCAGGAGCATAAAGGTGTCCCGCTGCTCGCCCCGCATTAGCTGAAGACGAAACGGCCGGAAATTGTCGGCGGCGCCTGACCCATCGCGCGGCAGCCGGATGCGCAGGTCGACCCGGCGCATTGCGGCACCGTCGCGCATATCGGCGAGCGCGGAGAGATAGTCGACACGATCGGCGAGGTGGACGCGCTCGAACAGGCCGGTACCGAGAAGAAGCTCCGGCTGAAGTTTCAGGATGGCGCGCGCCTTGGCTGAAG
>NZ_RZOI01000675.1:0-3243 GCF_004022645.1 Mesorhizobium sp. M4A.F.Ca.ET.020.02.1.1
TCAGGCCTTCGACCGCGAGGCCGTGGACCTCGCGGCAGCGCTTGACGAAGGCGACCGCCTCGCGCGGCTCGATGCCGGCCTTTTGCGGCTCCGAGCCGGTGTTGACCTGAACGTAGAGTTTTGGTGTCCGGCCCTGTCTCGCCATCTCCTTGGCGAGTTCGGCGGCGATCTTCTCGCGGTCCACGGTCTCGATGACGTCGAACAGCGTGACCGCTTCCCTGGCCTTGTTCGACTGCAGCGGACCGATCAGATGCAATTCGATGCCGGGAAATAGATGCTTCAGCGCCGGCCATTTGCCTTGCGCTTCCTGCACGCGGTTTTCGCCGAAGACGCGCTGGCCGGCCTCGATGACCGGGCTGATCGATGCGGCCTCGAAGGTCTTCGACACCGCCACCAGCGTGACCGCGCCTTGGTCGCGGCCGGCCTCGCGCTCGGCGGCGGCAATCCTTGCCTTGACGGCAAAAAGCTGTTCGACGGCGCTCGTCATGCCCATATCCTGCCTGTAGTTTTGGTCCTCGCCGGCTCGCCGCAGTTGACGGGTCCGGCAATCCATGATGAACACCGCGACGACATTTTCCTGGGCCGCCGGGCATTGCCCCGCGGTTCGTGCCAGCTTTTAAGTGAAAAACATCCGATGGCAACCGAACGATACAATCCGCGCGCGTCAGAGCCCAAATGGCAGAAGGCCTGGGCCGAAAAGAAGCTGTTCGAGGCCGACAACGCCGATCCGAAGCCGAAATACTACGTGCTCGAGATGTTCCCCTATCCGTCGGGGCGCATCCATATCGGCCATACCCGCAACTATACGATGGGCGACGTCGTGGCGCGCTACAAGCGCGCCAAGGGTTTTAACGTGCTGCACCCGATGGGCTGGGATGCCTTCGGCATGCCGGCCGAGAACGCGGCGATGCAGAACAAGGTCCACCCCAAGGACTGGACCTATGAGAACATCGCCACCATGCGCGAGCAGCTCAAGGTCATGGGCCTGTCGCTGGACTGGGCGCGCGAGTTCGCCACCTGCGACGTCGACTACTACCACCGCCAGCAGATGCTGTTCCTCGACTTCGTCGAGAAGGGGCTGGTGACGCGCAAATCCTCCAAGGTCAACTGGGACCCGGAGGACATGACGGTGCTCGCCAACGAGCAGGTCATCGACGGTCGCGGCTGGCGCTCCGGCGCGCTGGTCGAGCAGCGGGAACTGACGCAGTGGTTCTTCAAGATCACCGACTTCGCGCAGGACCTGCTGGATTCGCTCGAAGGCCTCGACGAATGGCCGGAGAAGGTCAAGCTGATGCAGCACAACTGGATCGGCCGCTCGGAAGGGCTGCTGATCCGCTGGCCGCTGGCCAAGCCGGTCGCCGGCGAGCATGAGCTGGAGGTCTACACGACCAGGCCGGACACTATCTTCGGCGCCTCGTTCATGGCGGTCGCCGCCGACCATCCGCTGGCCAAGAAGGCTGCCGAGGATAATGTCGAGCTGGCCAAGTTCATCGACGAGGTCCGCCACATGGGCACCTCGGTGGCGGCGCTGGAGACGGCCGAGAAGAAGGGCTTCGACACCGGCATCCGCGTCGTCCATCCGTTCGACGAGAACTGGACGCTGCCGGTCTATGTCGCCAATTTCGTGCTGATGGAATACGGCACCGGCGCCATCTTCGGCTGCCCGTCCGGCGACCAGCGCGACCTCGACTTCGCCAACAAATACGGCCTGCCGGTGATCCCGGTGGTGATGCCGGAAGGCGGCGACGCCAAGACCTTCCAGATCATCGAGGAGGCCTATGTCGACGACGGCGTGATGATCAATTCGCGCTTCCTCGACGGCATGAAGCCGGAGAAGGCCTTCGACGAGGTGGCCAGGCTTCTGGAAAAGAAGACAATCGGTAACCGGCCGATGGCCGAGCGCAAGGTGAACTTCCGCCTGCGCGACTGGGGCATTTCGCGCCAGCGCTATTGGGGCTGCCCGATCCCGATGATCCATTGCGAGGATTGCGGGGTGGTGCCGGTGCCGAAGGCCGACCTGCCGGTCAAGCTGCCCGACGACATCGAGTTCGACCGGCCGGGCAACCCGCTCGATCGCCACCCCACCTGGCGGCACGTCAATTGCCCGCAATGCGGCAAGCCGGCGCGGCGCGAGACGGACACGATGGACACGTTCGTCGATTCGTCCTGGTATTTCGCGCGCTTCACCGCGCCCTGGGCCAACGATCCGACCGACCCGAAGGCGGCCAATGAGTGGCTGGCGGTCGACCAATATATTGGCGGCATCGAGCACGCGATCCTGCACTTGCTCTATTCGCGCTTCTTCACCCGCGCCATGCGCGAGACCGGCCATCTCGATCTCGCCGAGCCGTTCAAGGGCCTGTTCACGCAAGGCATGGTGGTGCATGAGACCTACCGTGTCGGCGGCCCGTCCAACAACGGACGCTGGCTGTCGCCGAGCGAAGTCAGGCTCGAGGACGATGGCGGCAAGCGCCGCGCCGTCGACATCGCCACCGGCGAGGAGGCCGTCATCGGCCCGCTTGAGAAGATGTCGAAGTCGAAGAAGAACACGGTGAGCCCGGAAGAGATCACCGACGGCTACGGCGCCGATACCGCGCGCTGGTTCATGCTGTCGGATTCGCCGCCCGAGCGCGACGTCGAATGGACCGACGACGGCGCCGCCGGCGCGCATCGCTTCGTCCAGCGCATCTGGCGCCTGGTGTCGATCGCGGCCGAATCGCTGGCCGGCGTCAAGCCAGAGGCGGCGCGGGAGGGCGAGGCGGGCGCTGTCTCCAAGGCCGCGCACAAAATCCTCAAGGCGGTCGGCGAGGATATCGAGAAGCTCGGCTTCAACCGCGCCATAGCCCGCATCTACGAGCTGGCCAATGCATTGACCACGCCGCTCAACGAGGCGGCAGAAGGCAAGGCCGATGCGGCGCTGAAAGGCGCCTGCCGCGAGGCGGTGGAGATCCTAGTGCATCTGATAGCGCCGGTCATGCCGCATCTGGCCGAGGAGTGCTGGGAGACGCTGGGCGGCACCGAAATGGTCGCCGAACGGCCATGGCCGGTCTTCGATCCGGCGCTCGTCGTCGACAACGAGATCGTGCTGCCGGTGCAGGTCAACGGCAAGAAGCGCGGGGATTTGACAATTGCCCGCGACGCGGACCAAGGTGCGGTCGAAAAAGCGGTGCTGGCCCTCGACTTCGTGCAGAAAGCGCTGGAAGGTAAGGCGCCCCGCAAGGTGATCATCGTGCCGCAGAGGAT
>NZ_RZOI01000676.1:0-3237 GCF_004022645.1 Mesorhizobium sp. M4A.F.Ca.ET.020.02.1.1
AGCCATGTCCGCGACGGCGTGGACAACCGCGCCGTCGCGGACATGGCTTCAGCCGATTATCGCCGGAGTATCGTCATAGCTCAGCGACACCAGCTCCGGGTGGCGGTGAGCGAGCGCGAGGATTTGTGTTTCCAACTCGCAATTGTAGGCCATCAGCGCCTTCACCGTCTCCAGCGGGCTCGCGTAGCGGGCGATCAGCTTCTCGGCCTCGGCCTGCAATTCAGCCTGCGCTTCGGCGTCGAGCAGGATGCTCATTGCCGCCTCCTTGAAACCTGCAGCGCATCGAGCTGTTCCTGAAGGTGCCCGTTGAGCACGATCATCTCCTTCAGCGCCTTCATGGGGTCGCCCTTGTGGAGCGCGATGAACTTGTCGGCCACAGCCTGAAGCGCGGCCTCCTGGCGGCCGTCCAGTGTCACGATCTGGTCCATCCCGGCTGCTCCTCATACGTTATGTGCGCAGTGAACAAAAAGGGAACAAAAATGTCAAGGGCGAATTGACCAAACGAGGAATGCGTTCCTATTATTAGTCATGCCTGATACTGACGGAAGACGAAAGCGCGGCGGCGGGCGGCGGCTCAGCAATGCCCACGAGATCGGGCAACTCGTGCTCGTCCGCTGCGGACTCTGCAACGTCAAGCGTTGGTATCAGCCCGACGATCTGCTGAAGATTTTCGGCGACATCGAACCTGACCTCGTGGGCAGCAAGATGCGCTGCGAGCGCTGCGGCAAGAACGAATTCATGCACGCCGAGACGCAGAGCCCGACGGCGGGGGAGAGGCAAGGCATTCGGGTGAGAAGGCTTGCCGAAATAAGGACGGTGCGGCGGGTCGTGTGGCGGGATGAGCAATAAAGGGGTCGGCCATTTGCCGGCTTTGGTTTCTAAAACAAAGACCCCTGCGCCGGCGGCTCGGCGGGAAACTTGATCTGCGTCGCCGGCTTCTCGACGATCACCAGCGCGTCGTCAGGCGCTGGCCGCTGCAGCTTCCGCGCCTCCGGCCATGGCGCGGTCAGCCACGTCTCGGTCTCTTCCGGGGTGGTCAGGATCACCGGCATCGCCTTCTCGTGGATCGGCGCGATCAGCGCATTGGGCCTGGTGGTCAGGAAGCCGTAGAGCTGGTGGTCGCCCGGCCCTTCCTTGACCTTGCGCACGCCCTGCCAGGGCGTCCACAGGCCGGCGAAGAAGAACAGCGGTCGATCTTCGCCGCGCGCGAACCAGAAGTTCTTCTGCACGCCGGTCTCGGGGTCCTTGTCGCCAGGCTGGGGCGAGGGCTCGGCGAAACTCGTCACCGGCACCACGCATCGGTTCTCGATGCCAAGGTAAGGCATCCAGTGGGCGTATTGCGGGTTGCGGATGTTGGTGGTGCCGGAATCGGCATTGCCGCGCATGCGCTCCGGCGGTGTCGGCATGCCCCAGCGCAGAGTGGCGAGTTCGCGCGTGCCGTCGGCGGCGTTCCGCACCACCGGGGCGAACTGGTTCGGGTAGATGTCGACCGAGGGTTCGAGGTTGCCGATGACGTCGCGCAGGGCGCGCGTCCACTGGCGGATCGCCTCCTGGCTGGTGGTGATGTTGTAGAGATTGCACATCGGCAACGTTTCCCTGGCAGTCGATTGATCCCGCATTTTCCACCAAAGCGCCAGTGCCAGGCGTTCGTTGAGTCGGCTGGGGCTATCACAGGCGTGAACAGAGGTCCGTCCCAGGCCGCTCAACCTCGGTGCGTTGACAGGAGCGGCGAAGCAGAGGAAAGTTTGGCAGCTGCTGAAGGAGGGATTCCGTGAAGAAGACCTACGCCAGGCCGGTACTGCTCAAGGCGGGCAAGCTTGGGGCGCTCGCCGCCACCACCATTTCTAAGGCTCCCTGAGCCAAAAGCTTTTGCTTCGACGGAGCGCTGAGGCATTTGTTGCCTCCGCATCGATTTTTCGCGCCCCCGGCTGGCCCCGGCGCCGGAAGGTTTGCGTCGCCAATCCCTCCGCCGCCGCAACTCTCCGGCGACCGGGATCGTACCTCATCACTTTCGGGAAGTTAGGTGGCCCGGCCGCCGAGGGGGGGTGATGTATGGGTTGGCCGCCGGGCCTGACCGGCTTCTGCGACCTCGCCGGCTGCTTGAACATGCGCTCATGCTAATACTTGGGCAATAGCGACCTAGGGCCTAGGACCAACGTGTACGGCCTCCGGTTCCCAGCAACGTTTTACAATCATTCCCCAGCCGAAGCCCTCACGCTGTCCGCGCGTCGAGGCGCAGTGCCGAGAGGAACAGCAACAGCAGCGCCAGCGCGTTGAGGCAGGCCGCGGCCGCATGCGAATATTCCCATTGCCGCCTGAGCATTTCCCAATTGTCGGGCAGCATGGACCAATTGCGGGTCGCCCGGTTTACCGGAAAGGTGAAGCTCCAGAACACGAATTGCGTGGCGCCGATGGCGATGAAGGCGAGCGCCACAAGGCCGAAGGCACCGCCTGAGCGATAGAGCACGACCGCCAGTGCCGCGCTCGACAGCAAGGCGCCCAGCACGACGATACCGAACAGGCTCCAGCCGTCATAGGCGCGCTGCGCGGCGAGATAGCTGGTGCCGTCGAGCTTCAGTTTGCTGTACATCGAAAAGAAATGCGCCCCCGCCGGCACGAAGGCCAGCGCCGCGAAGATGAAGCTCACCACTCTAAGGCCATAGATCGCCATGCAGTCCTCCTTCCAGGAGAAGCTAGGGCAGGGGGCAGGCATGGGAAGGAGAGATCGAATGCCGGCGAAGGGCAACGGTTCTTCGCCTGCGATCTGATCCCGCGGCTCGGCGCCTCAGAATCCAAAGAACTGCCGGCCGATGAGATAGCCGAGCGCCGCGACGACCAGCGGAAACAGCGCCGGCGCCACCTTGCCGACCAGCGAAGGCCTGACCTCCTGGATCGGAGAGTCGGGGGTGGCGTTGTTGAGGTTCTTGGTCATCATATTAGCGTCAGCTCAACAAGTTAATTTTTGGCAAACGCCGCTACGGAAGGCCAGGCTCACTCCACCTTCTGCCGGAACTTCGAGTGGCAGCTCGAACAGTCCTGCAGGATGAGATGCAGGAGATGCTCCGCCGGCAGTGTGGCCGGATCAGGCTGCACGGCATTCGGCCGCTTGCCGAGCAGGCTGCCGCCATCCATCGGCAGCATCGCGCCCATGCGCATGCCCTCGGTGATCTCAGCCGGCGCCCTTTCGGCCTTGGCGGCGAGTGCCGAGGCGAGCCCGCCGATATGGCGGGGGTGCGC
>NZ_RZOI01000677.1:0-3237 GCF_004022645.1 Mesorhizobium sp. M4A.F.Ca.ET.020.02.1.1
GGAAGAGGCGGACGCTGTGGGGCGTTCGCAGCCTTCCTGCTCGGTCGTGCTTGGCGACGATGTTTCCGAGTTGATGCGCCAGCAGGGCGGCCTTACGACGCTGGAGGATGGCTTGTCGCTGGAAGAAATCCTGCCGAGGATGGCCTCGGCGAACGCTTATCTCGGTGCCGACGCCGTGCGCGATGCGCTGGACACCGGCGCCGAGATTGTGGTGACGGGACGAGTGGCCGACCCTTCGCTGTTCCTAGGCCCGATGATGCATCATCTCGGCTGGTCTTATGACGACCTGGACCGTCTCGCCGCCGGCACGCTGACTGGCCATCTTCTAGAGTGCTCCGGCCAACTCACCGGGGGGTGCTTCGCCGATCCCGGACGCAAGGAAGTCGAAGACCTTGCTGGCCTCGGCTATCCTTTCGCTGACGTTTCGCAGGATGGGAAAGTCACCCTGTCGAAAACCCCAAAAAGCGGTGGTCGGCTCGACCGTGCCACCTGCACAGAACAACTCCTTTACGAAATCCATGACCCCTCCCGCTATATCACGCCAGACTGCGTGCTGGACGTCACAGGCGTCGAATTCATCCAGCGCGCCAGCGACCGCGTCGAGGTCGTCGGCGCCGCCGCGCGCCCACGTACAAGGTCGTCGTCGGCTATTTCGACGGCTATATCGGGATCGGCGAGATGGGCTTCGCCGGGATCAATGCCGTGGCCCGCGCCCGGCTTGGCGCGGACGTGGTCAAGGCCAGATTGCAAGCTCAGGGGTTCGCTTACTCCGAAATGAGGGTCGACTTGATCGGCATGACGAGCCTGCATGGCGAGGACGCCTCCCGACCGGAGCCGTATGAAGTCAGGCTTCGGGTGGCCGCGCGGGCCACCGACCGGAAAGCCGCCGCCGCCGTGGGCGCGGAGGTGCGTGGGTTGCATATGCAGGGGCCCACCGGTGCGGGAGGCGGCTACAGCCTGGGCGTCCAGGAGGTGCTGGCTGTGAAATCGGTTTTATTGCCACGCCATTTCGTCAGGCATCGGGTTGAGGTGATCGGCCATGTGCAGTGAGCAGGTTCGACCCTCGCGCGGGGCTCGCACCCGTGTCTACGATCTTGCGCACGCGCGGGCGGGCGACAAGGGCAACACCTCGAACATTTCGGTAATTGCCTATGACGAGGAGGCGTGGCTGCTGCTACGCGAGCGTTTGACCGTGGAACGCGTTGCTATGGCCTTCCGCCATATCGCGGCGGGTCCTGTACGCCGGTACGAACTGCCGAAATTGCACGCCTTGAACTTCGTCATCGAAAACGCGCTCGGGGGCGGCGTGACTCGCTCACTGGCACAGGATCCGCATGGCAAGAGCCTGAGCGCGCTGATGCTGACGATCGATCTGGGGAAGCTGGAGTCCGGAGATTGATGGACAAGACGCTACGCAAAGGTCTTCAGCTTGTCGAAGCTCTAGCTTCCAGCAATACGCCACGAGGCGCCGCTGAACTCGGGCGCGAGCTCGCTCTTACGCGCTCGAATGTCTCGCGGCTGCTTGGTACGCTCGCTATCCTGGGCTATGTGCGCAGGGCCGACGATGCGGGCCGCTACGTCGCGACGCTCAAAACCTGGGAAATCGGCATGCGCATCATGCGCCGCGATCCGCTGCGGCGCACCGCGCAGCCGTTCCTACGCGCTTTGCATGCCGAAGTCGGTCTCAATGTTTTTCTGTCGGTGCTCGAGGGCGGTGATGTCCTGTACATCGACAAGGTCGAAGCCGAAACGATCTCGCACGTTTCGGCGCAGCCCGGGATGCGTCTGCCGGCATTTCTCGTGTCCTCGGGCCACGCCATGCTTGCCTGGCATGAACCGAGCACGGTAGCGGCAAGGGTCCAGGTTCATCCTCGCGCGGACGGACTGGACATGACCGCACTTGGCGCCGACCTTTTCCTGACGCGAGAGCGCGGCTTTGCGATGACAGTGGACGGATCGCGCCAAGGGGTCGTAAGTCTCTCGGCGCCGATCCTCGTTGATGGATACCCGATCGCTGCGGTCGCGATATCCGGACCGAAGAACGAGGTGACGGAAGCTCGTCGTCAAGTCTTGGTGTCGGCGTTGCGAAACGCTGCGGCCAGGATTTCCGAGACGCTTAGTGATCTTGGACAGGTGGACTATGGCGAAACGGCCGGCAAGGCGATGGGCTGGTCCGGCTAGCGATGTGTGAACGACGCGGTCGCCTCTTCCTTCACTTGGCGCGCAAGCGCGGATGGATGGCGTTCTTCTTCCAGCTGAGCTCGGAGTCGATCTCGCGGATTTCCAGCGACAGCGCGAAATGCGGCGTGGCGAACAGCGATGCCAGATGATCGGCAACAGCCGCGAAGATCGCCTCGCCCGCGCTTTTCTTTTCCGCCGCACTACGGCCTTTGCCGATGCGGAAATTCATGTCGATGAAGCTGTTCTCAGGCAAAAGGTCGGCAATCGCGTAGGCTTCCGCGCGGAAGGCGCGCACCCTGATCGCGCCCGGTTCGAACAGCCCGGTTTCGAGGATGGTGCGCGAGACCAGCGTGCAGAGTTCGCCCATGTCGAGCTTCGCGTCGAGATTCGCCGAATATTCGATCGCCATATGGGGCAAGGTTTCCTCCGACGGCAGTACCGATCCTGTAGTTAACATGTGAATTACATCTTGACGATCGGATGTCAAGCGTCATTGTCTAAGCCAATGGATCGTCCCAGCTGGATTGTCGCTCGCGGCTAAATTGCGGATATAAGCGGCAATCCGAGCATTTATTTGCCTGAGTCGTACTGGATTCAATTTTTCGGAGACCTGATTTTGCTACCGCCCAACACTCGCCGATCCTTGCCAATGGCCCTTTTGCGCGCCCGCGAAGTGATCATGGCGCATTTCCGGCCGATGCTCGCCCGCCACGACATCACCGAGCAGCAATGGCGCGTGCTGCGCGTGCTCGCCGAGACCGGCCCGCTGGAGGCGACCGAGCTCGCCAACAGCGCCTCGATCTTGCCGCCCAGCCTCACTCGCATCATCAAGGCGATGGAGGAGCGGGAGTTCATCACCCGCAACAAGGTCAAGGATGATGGCCGCCGCGCCTTGCTCGCCATCCGCCCAGCCGGCCTGGCGCTGATCGAGGAGCTCGCGCCCGAGCGCATCGCCATCTACGACGCGATCGAGAAACGCTACGGCGCCGAGGAGCACGAGCGACTGCTGGATATGCTGGAAAGCCTGATCCAGTCGGAGTCGACGGAAGGCTGAGC
>NZ_RZOI01000678.1:0-3231 GCF_004022645.1 Mesorhizobium sp. M4A.F.Ca.ET.020.02.1.1
GCGCCCCGGAAATAGGCGATGCCGTCGGTCAGCGTCCAGACCAGCGTGGCATCCCGATCAGCGCGGGCAAGCACGCCGGCGGCTTCATCCAGCTCGACCGACGCAAAGGCGAGGCCGCGCGCTTCGCAAGCAGCGGCCAGCACCTCGAATTCCGGCGCAAGGTCGGTCGACTGTGCCAGGTAGGACGATATCTCGGTGGCGCGCTCCGCCGGGTAGCCGTCGGCGACCAGCCGGTCGAAACAGGCTTTCTCCGGCTCGTGGACGAGGATCAGTCTCGGCTGGTTGCGCGGCATCGATTGGAAAGGCTCTTGGCGGTCCGGCCTCTACCATCGCACGGCTGACGCCATTGGCTCTCGCGAAACCGACGAAGGCAGGCGGTTGCGTGACAGAACGGGGCCGAACCGCAAAGCGAACCGGTGACCCGGTCGCTTCAGGCGATCAGCACGCGCGGCTCGAAGCGGCCTTTGACCTCGAAATCGAGCAGGAAGGTCATGCCGGCCTGCGGGTCGAGCTGGCGCTGCTTTTCGTCCTTGCCCTTCCACGCCGAGGTCACCACCAGCCTGTCGGCCTTCGCGCCAACAAAGGCCGGGCAGGAGGGCTGCGTCACCGGCATCGGGATTTCGCGCAGCAGCGTGCCGTCCGGAGCATAGGCCTTGACCGCCCTGCCGCCCCAGACGGCGTTCCACAGCACGCCGTCGCGGTCGATGACGGAACCGTCGACATAGCCCTTGGACGAACGGTGATCGACGAACACTTTTGGTTCACCTATGGGCAGCCCGGCCGCGGGATCGCAGGCGACGCGCATCAAGAGCCCGGTCGAGGTGTCGGTGTAGTAGGCGATCTTTCCGTCCGCGGAAAAGCAGATTGAGTTCGACACGGTGATGTCGGAAAACAGCCGGCGCAATTCGCCCTTGAAGAACCAGTAGATCGAGCCGGCGCCCTTGCCCTCGTCCTTGCCCATAGTTCCGACCCAGAAGGCGCCGCAGGGGTGGACGCGCGAATCGTTGGAGCGGGTGAGCGGATTGTCGGCCTCAATCGCGGTGTGCAGCGTCAGCTTGCCGGTCGCGACATCGCGGACATGGAGGCCGGTTTCGGTGGCGATCAGCTGGCGCTGTTCATCGATGATGGCCAGCGCGCTGGCCATCAGGCCGAGATCATGCACCTTCAGCACGCCGGAGCCAACGCCCTGCTCCAACAGCAGGCCATTGACGATGTCGAACCAGAACAGCGCATCGCTGCCGCGGTCATAGCTCGGGCCTTCGCCAAGCTGGCAGATGCGGTCCGAGAAAACCGACACGGTGTCGCTCATTATGCATCTCCAAAGGCGGCGTCCCAGGCGACAACGGCGGCCTGAGCCCGCGCGGCCACCTCCTCGACGCCCATGCCGGGCTTGAACAGGCTGGAGCCGAGGCCGAAGACGCTGACGCCGGCCGATTTGTAGCCGGCAAAATCTTTCTCGGACACACCGCCAACGGCGCCGATCAGCACATCGGCGGGCAGCACCGCGCGCACGGCCGCAATGCCGCCGGCGCCAAGCACGCTTGCCGGGAAGAATTTCAGCGCCGAGGCGCCGAGCCTTATCGCCAGGAAGGCTTCTGTCGGCGTGAACACGCCGGGCATCGTCACCATGCCATGGGTCCGAGCGCGGTCCATCACCGCGGCATCAATGTTAGGGCTGACCAGCAGCCGGCCGCCGGCTGCGTGCAGGGCGTCGACATCGGCCGCCGTCAGCACAGTTCCGGCGCCGACCAGGGCTGCCTTTGGCAACGCCTGCACAAGGCCGGCGATCGAGACGCAGGGTTCCGGCGAATTGAGCGGCACCTCGATCGCCTCGATACCGGCATCGAAGATCGCCTGGCCGATCGCCACCGCCTCGCCCGGTTTCAGCCCGCGCAGGATGGCGACGAGGCCGCGCTTGAGTTTCGGAAACGGTGCTGTCTGGGTCACGCGGCGGCTCCAATCATGCCGTTCTCGCGTGCCGCCTCGACGAGCCCGGCACGCACTGCTTCATCGGCGTCAACAGTTCTGAGGGCAAGGTCCGCGATGCCCAGCGCGGCGGCATACAGCACACCCAGCGCGCCGGAGGCGACCAGCACGACAGGTGCATCGCCAGCGCCATAACGGCGTTTCGCCGAAGCGATCTCGCCGCCGAGCAGCAGCCCGGACAGGCACGCCGCCGCATCGTCGGCCTGCAGATCCTGCAGCAGGCCGGCGGCGCGGATGGCAAACAGCTTCGAGGTGACGTCACCGCCCTCGCCCAGGGCCCGTTCACACCATTGACGGAAGAAGGCATTGTCCGCGACCACCGCTGCCGGATGCTCGCCCAGCGAATGGCGCAGGATCGAATGCGCGGCCAGCACCGAAAACAGCTCGCCCGTCGGCCAGGTGCCGAAGCCGGCAACGGCGCCGTCCTCCACGACCACCCATTTCGAATGGGTGCCGGGCATGCAGACGAGGTGGCGGCCCTTTGCCGGCAAACCGGCGCCGGCGAGCTGGGTCTCCTCGCCGCGCATCACGTCGGGCGCATCGGCCGATCGCTGGGCAAGGCCCGGCACGATGCGAATGTCGCGGCTTTGGCCGGGAACACGGGCGGCGCCGGCGAGGATGGCGCCGAGAGGCGAGGGCACGGTGACATAGGGCGCTTCCAGCCAGCCCTGACGGGACCCGGCCATGCCGCAGATGATGACCGGCAGCGTCTCAGGCGCCCCCATGGCGGCCAGGTGGCCCTCAAGAACCTTCGAGAAACCTTTCTCGCGCGCGGTGATCAGCCCATCGTCGCCGCGACGCTCGGCAAGCACCTTGCCTGCGTCGTCGAGCAGCCAGGCCCTGAGCCTGGTCGTACCCCAATCGAGCGCGGCGACCGCAGGGGCCGCGCTCACAGGAAGCCTCCGTCGACGATCAGCATCTGCGCGGTCAGCATGCGCGAGGCATCCGAGGCCAGGAACAGCACCGTGCCGACGATGTCCTCGGGCTGCATGACATCCTTGATGCATTGCTTGGCGACATGGGCGGCGAGCCCATGTTCGGTGACCCAGAGCTCCTTCTGGCGTTCGGTGATCACCCAGCCCGGCGCAATCGCGTTGACCCGGATGCGGTCGGCGCCGAGCTTGCCGGCAAGGCCCTTGGTGAGGCCGAGTATGCCGGCCTTGGCGGCGGTGTAGGCCGGCATGTCGGGGTGGTTGATGAGATAGGAGGTCGAGGTGAAGTTGATGATCGAGCCGCCACCGGCCC
>NZ_RZOI01000679.1:0-3229 GCF_004022645.1 Mesorhizobium sp. M4A.F.Ca.ET.020.02.1.1
GGCTGTCGCTATCTGACCTTGATGACCACCTTGCCCTTGGCGCGTCCCGTTTCGACGTAGGCCAGGGCCTCGTTGGTCGCTTCGAAGGGAAAGACCCGATCGACAACCGGGCGGATCGCGCCGGACTCGATGAGGGCGGTGATCTTGCCCAACTGGTCGCCCTGCGCCCACATGAACAGGAACGAGAAGCTCACGCCACGGCGCCTGGCTTTGGACCGAATGGCGCGGCTAAGAAGGCGCAGGAGCGTCCTCAGCACCAGGTTCAACCCCTTTTCCCTGGCGAATTCGGGATCCGGCGGGCCGGAGATCGAGATGAGCTTGCCGCCGGGTTTGAGCACAGTGAGCGACTTTTCGAGTGTTTGGGCGTCCTGGCTGTTCACGACGATATCGTAGCCCGACAGGATATTTTCGAAGTCGTCTTTCCGGTAGTCGACGACGACATCGGCGCCGAGGCCCTTGACCAGAGCAGCGCTTGTTGCGCTCGCCGTCGTCGCAACGGTCGCGCCGAGATGCTTTGCCAGCTGGATCGCGAATATGCCGACGCCGCCGGAGCCGGCCTGGATGAAGACCTTCTGTCCTTTGCTCAGCTTTGCCCTTTCAACGAGCACCTGCCAGGCGGTCAGACCGACCAGGGGGATCGAGGCCGCCTCCTCCATGCTGAGATTGCTGGGCTTCAGGGCGACGTCGGCTTCATCGATGGCGATGAACTCGGCGAATGCCCCGATCCGGCCATCGCGCGGCCGCGCATAGACCTCGTCGCCGGGTTTGAACCTGCGAACTTTCGATCCCACGCGGATGACCTTGCCGGCCACGTCGTGGCCGAGGATGAAGGGCCGGCTATAGGGCAGGATGAGCTTGAACTCTCCGGTCCTGACCTTGGAATCGAGAAGGTTCACCGCCGCCGCATGGATCTCGACCAGGACATCGCTGTCCCCGAGCTTCGGCTCCGGCATCTCGGCCAGCCGCAGGATGCCCTTCTTGTTATACTTGTCGACTACGAATGCCTTCATGGCAGAAACTTCCTGAAAGTGGTTTTGGTCTGCCGCACGGCGAGAACCCCCCTGCCCTGCGCCTGTTCAGACCGGCAAGCGGAACTGCTTGCGCAAGCTCTTGTCGAACATCCCGGCGGGGACAAAGCGGCGCAGCATGCTGACCTGCCGCGCGGCCTTGCCGGCGGTGTAGCGCCGCCGCGGACGGGCATCGGTCGCGGCCTTGACGACCACATCCGCCACCACTTCCGGCCGGTCGGCCTTCGGCATCACATCGCGAAGCAGGGCGTCGACCCCGGCGCGCGCCCGATCATATTCCTGCAACGGGGAATCCGGCTCGATCCCGTTCTGGTCGAAGACGGTGCGCACGAATGCCGGCTCGATGACGGAGACGCGAATGTTGAAGGCACGAACCTCGTGATCGAGCGATTCCGAATAGCCCTCGATCGCGTGCTTGGCCGCCGAATAGTGGGCCGAATACGGCGCCGGCACGAGACCCAATATCGAGCCGATGTTGATGATGCGCCCTTCGCCATGCCGCCGCATCGACGGCAATACCGCGTTGGTCATGCGCACGACGCCAAACAGATTGACGTCGAACAAGCCCTGTACCTGCGCGATCGAGAATTCCTCGGCGCCGCCAAGCATGCCGACGCCGGCATTATTGACCAGCACGTCGATCCGGCCGGTGCGCGAGAGCACCGTCGATACGAGCGCCGCGACGGCATCGCCGTCGGTCACGTCGCAGGCCAGCATGGTCACCCCTTCCGGGCCGTTGCCGGCCGCGCGGCGGCTCGTCCCGAAAACGGTGAACCCCGCCCGGGCCAAGGCCTCGGCGCTGGCCCGGCCGATGCCCGACGAGGCTCCGGTCACGATAGCGGTCTTTCCGGAATTCGCGCTCATGTCACACTCCAAGATCACCAAGGCCGGCTCTTTCCAGCCCATTAAATTACGAGTATAATATCACATTATGATCATAATGCAATAGCCGAAAGGACGTGCAGCCATGCGCTATGAAAAGGGCCGGAAGGACGCCTCACGCGGCCGGATCATGGAAGTCGCCGCCGAACGCTTTCGAGGCGACGGCATCGCTGCGTCCGGGCTGGCTACCATCATGAGCGATGCCGGGCTGACGAACGGGGCCTTCTATCCGCACTTCCAGTCGAAGGCCGAGCTTGTCCGCGAAAGCGTGGCGGCGGCCCTGGATGCCCAGTCGCAGCAAATGCAGGAGGTGTTGGCCGCGGGCGGTCCGGAAATGGCCATAGACGCGTATCTGTCGGCCGCGCACCGGGACAATCCGGAAAAGGGTTGCGCCTCCGCCGCGCTGCTGCCCGAGATCGCGCGCCAGCCGCCTGAAACGCGCGAAGTCTATACCGAACACTTCCTGTCCCTGGTGCGCCAGGTGTCCGCCGCTTTGCCGCCGGGCAAGGATCAGGAAGGCGCGGCGCTGGGCGTATTTGCGACGCTCATCGGCGCGCTGCAACTGGCCCGCGCCGTCGAAGGCACGGAGTTGTCGGATCGCATCCTTTCGGCGGGGGCGGATGCGGCGCGGGCACTGCTCCGGCAGCGTTAGACCGCCGTCAGCCGAGCGCGATCCAGGCGGTCTTCAGGTCGGTGTATTTCTCGATGGCGTGTAGCGACTTGTCGCGGCCGAAGCCGGACTGCTTGACGCCGCCGAGCGGCACGGTGATGTCGGCGCCGCCATAGGTGTTGACATGGACGACGCCGGCATTGATGGCGCGCACCATGCGGTGCGCGGTCGACAGGTTCGAGGTCCACACAGCGGAAGCCAGCCCGTAGACAGTGGAATTGGCAAGGCTCACGGCCTCCTCCTCGGTGTCGAAGCGCATGACGCCGAGCACGGGGCCGAACACCTCCTCGCGGGCGAGCTGCATGTCCCGCGTCACGTTCTCGAAGATGGTCGGCGCCATGTAGCTGCCGCCGGTCTCGGTCAGGATGCGCTCGCCGCCGGTGACGAGGCGGGCGCCCTCCTCCGCCGCCTTGGTGACGAAACCGAGGTTCTTGTCGAGTTGCTCTGCGCTCGACACCGCGCCGATATCGCTCCCGAGATCGAGCGGATCGCCGACTTTCAGCTTCGTGGTCGCCTTGAGGAGCTCGTCCATGAAGCGGTCGTAGATCGACGCCTGGACGAGCAGGCGGGAACCGGCGACGCAGACCTGCCCGGAATTGCGGAAGATGCCATTGGCCGACACGACGGCCGCTTGTCTGAGGTCCGGCGC
>NZ_RZOI01000067.1:0-15217 GCF_004022645.1 Mesorhizobium sp. M4A.F.Ca.ET.020.02.1.1
TCACTTTGGCGTGCCCTTGTTTTTCGGAGCGAGCCGGCTGCGCTCTCGGCGCAGCCGGCAAGATCGTGTCAGGCTTCGGCTAGAGGCCGCCGCCCATCAGGTCTTTCACCTTCTTGGCCGCGTCGTCCGCTGCCTGGTCGACGGTCATTGCTCCGGTCAGTGCATTCTGCAGCATGTCGGGGACGATGATGTTCATGATCTCCGGCGACTGCGGCAGCGCTGGGAACGGGATGCCGTATGGCAGCATCGAGGTGGTGACATCGAGGAACTTGATGCTGTCCAGACGTTCCTTCATCCATTTGGTCTTGAAGCCGTTAAGGTTGCCGGGGTTCGAGCCGGCGTAGGCCATCTTCAGCGACCATTCAGGGCTGGTCCACATGCAGATGATGGCCTTCGCGGCCGGCTCGTCTACCTTGCCGCCTTCGACATATTCGGGCTTCAGGATGTGAATGTTCGAGCCGCCGAACACCACTGCGCGCTTGCCGTCGGGGCCAGTGGGGATGAGGCCGTAGCGCATGTTGTCGATGACCGTCTGCGCCTTGTCCTTGTCGGTGCCCGTTGCCTTCTTCTGCAGGTCGAGCATGACATTGTAGTCGGACGGGTGCGAGATCATCATGCCGAGCTGGCCGGCCAGGAACAGCGGCTGGTTGTCGGCCTGCTGGTTGGTGAGTGCCGAAACCGGAACCGATTTGTCGCGGACATACATGTCATAAGAGGCCTGCAGCGCCGCCTTGCTCTGCGGGCTGTTGAGCTCGATGTCCTTATAGGTCGGGTTCGCCTTTGCTTCGTCGAAGACGCCGCCGCCATAGGCCCACAGCTGCGGCATGAAGCGGTACGGCGTATTGCCGGCATTCTTGCGTGCCACGAGGCCGTATCCGGCAATACCGAGCTTGTCGTGGATCTGCTTGGAATATTTGACGACATCGTCCCAGGTCGCCGGAGGCTTGTTCGGATCAAGGCCCGCGCGCTTGAAGATGTCGGCATTCCAGATGAACGCCATCGTCTCATTGTTGGTTGGAATGCCGTAGGTCACCCCGTCCCAGGTCACGGCTTTCATGGCGCCAGGCCAGAAATCCTCGGTCGAATACCCTACATCCTCGGGCTTGAGCGGCTCCAGATAGCCCTTTGAGGCGAACTCGGTGCCACCCAGGATTTGCAGGCGGACCGCCATCGGCGCTGCATTGCCAAGGAGCGCCGTGCGGAACTTGTCGAGGAGATCGTTATAGGTGAGGGCTTGTTCCTCGAGCTGGATGTTCGGATAGGTCTTTCGGAAGGTCTCGAAGAAGTCCTTGTAGTACTGGCGCAGGAGGTCGGGGTCGCCCTCGAACACGCCCTGATACCAGAAAGTCAGTCGCCCCTTGTAGTCGAGCGGGGTGACCTTGCCGCAATCGGCCGCCGTATCAAAATCCTGTGTGCCGGCAATGGAGCGCACATATTCCGGCGACCACTTGCTCAAGTCGACCGGCGCCGCGCCCAGCGCGGGTGCGGACATCAACGATGCCACTAAGGCAGTGGAGACAGTGCCGCGCAGGACGGCACCGCCGAGTGTAATCCTCGTCATAGGTATCCTCCAGGTTTCTCTCCCATGCCGCTCTGCATCGAGGCGAGCGGTCTTTGCTCGTCGACCGCGGGACAATCTCAATCAATGTATCCCTTCGAGCAATTTGTACGTTTTCAGATCGCGGGTTGTCTGTCAACGCGATAAATCGTACATTGTTTATGGAAACCGTGCGTGATATCGAACAAAACGTGTATTGATCGAGGGGAGCCGGTCTTGGCCGAAACAAGCGATTTTAAAGCAGAGCCACCCGAGGGGATTGACCCTCTCGGGGCCTCAAGCGAGGGCGCCTCGCTTTATCAACTGATCAGGGAAGACATCATCGAAGGGCGGCTCGCCGCCAACGAGCGGCTTGTGGTAACCGATCTCGCCCGGCGTCACGGCACCTCGACCAACCCTGTGCGCGAAGCCCTGCAACTGTTGCGCGGCGAAGGCTTTGTCACCTTCGTTCCCAACCGCGGGGCGCGCGTTCGACCTATAGATCAGGATTTTGTCCGGGATATCTACGAGATCGGAGTCCTGATCGAGCCGGCTCTGACGCGATGGTTCGTGAATATGGCTACCGTCGAGGACATTGCTGAGCTCGAACGCATCCAGGGCCTGATCGAAGAGAACAACTTTGCCGACACGCTCAGGCACAGCGAACTGGATACCGCCTTCCATACCGTGATGTACCAGAGGCACTATAATCGCCATGCCGCCGAGCTTTGGTGGAAGCATCGGGAAGTGCTGCGAGCCGTGAGCCGGCGTTTCAATTTCACGCTCGCCCGGCGTGCGGCGATCATTCGCGAGCATCGCGAGCTCATCGCGCATGTAAAAGCGGGAAATGCGGACGAGGCAGCCGAACTCATTGCACGCCATGTCGAGGGCTCCGGGCGGCATGTCCTCGAACACATGCGCGCACGCAACGCCGCGCGGGCAGGGTAGAATATCCGGTCTGGAACATCGCTATCCCGACCACTTCAGATAGAGGCAATTGAGATGAAAATCACGAGCATTCGGCCGTGGCTAATCAAGTCCGATGCTTCTTATTGGGGGGAGTACCTGTTCGTCGAAGTGTCGACCAACGAGGGAGTGAGTGGCTGGGGAGAGATCACCACCACGACAAAGCTGGCCAACCGCGCGCTATGCACGATCTTGCGACAGATCGGTGCCGCCGTGACAGGCGAGGATCCAGCGCGTATCGAGCATCTGTGGCATAAGATTTTCCGGAGCTTCACATATATGGGCAGCCGTGGCGCTGCCGTCGAATGCGTGAGCGCCATCGACATAGCCCTCTGGGACATCCGCGGCAAAGTCCTCGACAAGCCGATCTACGAGTTGCTGGGCGGACCGCTGCGCGACGAAATCGCCCTCTATACCCATCCCAACCAGGCCAAGTTCACCAGCAAGGAGGCTGTGGTTCGTGAAATTCGAGACATCGTCGAGTCCGGCCACACTGGGCTGAAGTTCGATCCGTTCCCGCACCAGGGCCGCACCACCGATGGACTGTCGCGCGAGCAGCGGGACGGCTACCTCGACGGCAGTATGACTCGCAAGGACGAGCGAGAGGCGGCCGAACTCACAGCTCTCATCCGCGAAACGGCAGGCCCCGATGTCGACATCCTCATCGATGCGCATGGCCGCTTCGACGTTCCCACCGCCATTCGCCTCTGTCGCAGCCTCGAGGAGGCTGGCCAGATCAACTGGTTCGAGGAACCTTGTCCGCCCGAAAGCCTCAACGCGCTCAAGCAGGTGCGTGAGAAGGTCAGCGCTGCCATCTCGTGGGGCGAGCGCGGCCACACGAAATGGGATTTCGTGCCGGTGCTGGAGAACAGGCTCGCCGACTACATCATGCCCGACGTGACCTGGACCGGCGGCATTACCGAACTCAAGAAGATTTCCGCCCTGTGCGAAGCCTACTACATCCCGGTCTCGCCCCATGATGCCGCTGGACCGATAAACGTGGTTGCGGGAGCGCAGGTGATGATGACCGTTCCTAACTTCTACAAGCTCGAAACGTCGGAGTGGGATCTCTCCAAATACGATCATCTCATCGACACGCCGCTCGACGTTTCGAACGGCAGCCTCAAGCTGACGTCGAGGCCCGGTCTCGGTGTCGAGATGAACCGCGACTATCTGCAGGCTCACGAGATCGAGCTGAGTTAGCCGTGCCCGCCGGCCCATGTGCGGGTCACAAGCCCCATCGACCAGAACGAGGATAAGTCATGCCAGAGACGGGTGGAGCCGACGGGGCGCTCAATCGGGTGAACACGAGTTCCATGCCGTCCGAGCTCCGCATCACCGACATGCGTGTTGCCGAAATCGTCGGCGCGCCGTTCACCTCGGCACTGCTCAAGATTTACACCAACCAGGGCATCGTCGGACTTGGCGAGGTGCGTGACGGCGCCAGCGCCACCTACGCGCTGATGCTGAAGAGCCGGCTGCTGGGCGAGAACCCTTGCGACATCGATCGCCTGTTCCGCCGCATCAAGCAGTTTGGCGGGCACGGCCGGCAAGGCGGCGGCGTCTCCGCAGTCGAGATCGCGCTGTGGGATCTCGCAGGCAAGGCCTATGGCGTCCCGATCTATCAGATGCTGGGCGGCAAGTTTCGCGATCACGTGCGCGTCTATTGCGATACCGACGCCGAGAAGCCCAGCGGCGCCGAAACCGGCAGGCGCCTCAAGGCGCGCATGGACCGCGGCTTCACCTTCCTCAAGATGGACCTGGGCTTGATGCAGATCGCCCATGTCCCGGGCGCTGTGACAGCGCCCGCCGGCGCTCTCGACGGGTTTTATGCCAACCCGCGCGGCCGGGGCGGCACCCCCGAGGAGCGTAAGGCCCGCAACCTCGCCTACGATGCGCAGAACGTGCAGCACCCGTTCACGGGGCTGCATTTCACCGAGAAGGGGATCGATCTGCTCGAACAATATATCCACGAGGTTCGCGAGGTCATCGGCTACGAGATCCCTTTAGCCATCGATCATGTCGGCCACATCTCGCTGCAGGACGGCATACGGCTATCGCGCCGTATCGAGAAATATGCCCCTGCCTGGCTCGAGGACGTGATCCCCTGGCAATACACCGAGCAATACCGGCAACTGCAGGAAGCCACCACGGTGCCGATCTGCACCGGCGAGGACATCTACCTCAAGGAGGCCTTCGAGCCCCTGCTCAAGAGCGGCGGCGTCTCGATCATCCATCCGGACCTGCTCACCAGCGGCGGCATCCTCGAAACCAAGAAGATCGGCGACATGGCGCAGGACCACGGCGTCGCCATGGCGATCCATATGGCCGAAAGCCCGATCGCCGCGACGGCCGCGGCGCATGTCGCCACCGCGACCGAAAACTTCATGGCGCTCGAATACCACTCCGCCGATGTCGACTGGTGGGACGACATCGTCACCGGCCTGCCCAAGCCGCTCGTCAAGAACGGCTTCATCACCGTGTCCGACAAGCCTGGGCTGGGCATAGACGATGTAGTCGACGAGGTGATCAGCCAGCATCTGCAACCGGGTGTCACGGGGATATGGCAATCCACCGAGCATTGGGACAATGAGTATAGCTGGGACCGGACCTGGAGTTAGCCCAGACCCCTTGCCCTCATTCCCCCAGCGCTCACAGGCCAACGACCGACCATTCGTGTCGACCTTCCCAGGGGAGACGCGAAGAAAGAAACGGACGAAACCATGATCTACGAACTGCGTATCTATGACTGCCTGCCGGGCAGGCTGCCGGCTTTGCTCAAGCGCTTTTCCGACCAGACGCTGGCCATCTGGGAGAGGCATGGCATCCGCCAAGCCGGGTTTTTCACCACGGCGATCGGCGAAAACAGCAATCGCCTCACCTATTTCCTCGCCTGGGAATCGCTGGCCGAGCGTGAGGTGAAGTGGGCGGCTTTCGTCACCGATCCGGCATGGCACAGGGCCCGGGACGAGTCTGAGCGCGACGGGCAGATCATTGCCAATATCAGCAGCCAGCTGCTCACGCCGACAGCTTTCTCGTCTGTGAAATAGGACTGCGCCATGAAGATCACCGACCTGCGCTGTGCCGTCATCGGCAAGCACCCCATAGTGCGCATCGTGACCGATGAGGGCCTCTATGGCCTTGGCGAGGTCGAGTTCACCAAGACCTACCTCAAGCCCTTTGTGCTGCATTTCCGCGACGCGCTGATCGGCGAGGATCCGACAGACGTCGAGCGAGTGATGCTGAAGATCCGCCAACGCGGCTCGTTCAAGCCCTATGGCGCTGCCGTTTCCGCCATCGAGCATGCCTTGTGGGACATCGCCGGCAAGGCGGCTGGCGTGCCGGCCTACAAGCTGCTCGGCGGCAAGGTGCGTGACAAGGTGCGTGTCTACAACGGCTCGATCCGCCGCAAACGCACGGGCGATCGGCCGGAGGATTACGCCGCCGACGTCAAATGGATGATGGAGCAGCCGCAGAACTTCTTCATGATCAAGCAGGGAATCTCGTTCCATTCCAATATGAAGGACACCATCGAGGGCTTCCATTACGGCGTGACGCAGAAGAAGGCCGGCTATCACGGCGCCATGGATCAGGGCATGATCAGCGAGCGCGGTTTCAATCACATGCTCGACTGCGTGATCGCGATGAAGGAAGTGCTGGGCGACAAGGTCAGCCTGGCGCTCGACTGCGGCCCGGGCTGGATGTTGCCGGATGCGATCAGGTTCGCCCGCGCGGTCGAGAAGTACAATCTGATGTGGCTCGAGGACATGCTGACCGGCGACTATGTGCCCTGGGTCAATCCACAGGCCTACCGGGAGCTGACGACCTCCACCTCGACGCCGATCCATACCGGCGAGCAGATCTACCTGCGCCACAATTTCAAGGAACTGATCGAGACCCAGGCGGTGCGCGTCATCGGCCCCGATCCGGCCGATATTGGCGGCATTGCCGAGCTCAAATGGGTCGCCGAGCACGCCTACATGCACTCAATCCTGATGGCGCCGCACGGCACCGCCAACGGCCTGCTCGGCCTCGGCGCGCTGATCAATGTCTGCGCCACCTTGCCCGCCAACTACGTGGCATTCGAATATCCCAGCGCCTCGGACCCGTGGTGGAACGATATCGTCATCGGCCTGCCCAAGCAGGTGGTAAAGGATTCGATGGTCGATCTGCTCGAAGCTCCCGGGCTCGGGCTCGACATCGACGCCCAGGGTGCCAAGCAGTATCTGCTGGCAGAGGACGCCGGGTTCTTCGACTGATTGGGCGTCAAGCCAGCCTAGGCGCGTGAACGCTCACCGGATGCGTTGTCCGTCTTCGCCGAAGAGCCGCGCCGATGCGGGCGCAAAATGCAGGATGATCTTGTCGCCGGTCCTTGGTTGCGACGACCGCCGCTCCGCGATGATGGTCTCGCCGGTCGCCAGCGTAGCGTGGACATAGGACGTGGAGCCCATCGCTTCGACGAATTCCACCTTTGCCTCGAGGTCGATACCGCTGTCCTGGTCGAGATGTTCGGGCCTCAGGCCCAGCCGCAGTTGCCGTCCGGGCTCAAGCGGGGTCTGTGCCGGGCTGTCCATCTCTTGGCCTCCAAACGCGAGACGGCCCCCCGCCTGCACAATGGCGGTCAGAAAGTTCATCCGCGGGGAGCCGATGAAACCCGCGACGAACGCGTTGTCGGGATCTTGATAGAGGTCTTGCGGTGTGCCGATCTGCTCGATGCGCCCACTGCGCAGCACAATGATCCGATCGGCCATGGTCAGCGCTTCAGTCTGGTCGTGCGTCACATAGATCATGGTGTTGCCAAGGACCCGGTGGAGCTTGGCGAGTTCCACGCGCATCTGCACCCGCAGCTCGGCATCCAGATTGCTGAGCGGCTCATCGAAGAGAAACACCTTCGGGTCGCGGACGATCGCGCGCCCTATTGCCACCCGTTGGCGCTGTCCTCCCGAGAGCTGGGCCGGCTTGCGCTGCAAATAGTCTTCGAGCTGCAGGATCTTGGCCGCGCGCCCGACCTTGCTGGCGATTTCCTCCTTCGGGCGGTGCGCCATCCGCAGGCCGAAGCTCATGTTGTCCGCCACCGTCATGTGCGGATAGAGCGCATAGGACTGGAACACCATCGCCACTCCGCGGTCGGCAGGCTCGGCGTCTGTCACGTCGTCGCCGCCGATGAAGATCTCGCCCCCGCTCGTCTCTTCGAGCCCGGCAATCATGCGCAGCAGGGTGGATTTTCCGCAGCCCGACGGGCCAACGAATACGGCGAACTCGCCCTCCTCGATCGAAAGCGAGACATCGCGGATAACGTCCGTCGATCCAAAGCTCTTGCTGACCTGTTTCAGTTCGACACGCGCCATCGGCTAACCTTTCACTGCGCCCACGGCGATGCCCGAAACAATTCGTCGCTGGAACAGGATGTAAAGAACAACGATCGGCGCCGCCGCGATGACGATGCCAGCGGTAAACAGGGGTATCTGGTCCGAGTACTGGCCCTTGAGCGCGGAAATCCCCACCATGAGGGTGCGGTGCTTCTGCATGACCAGCAGGGAGATCAGAATGTCGTTCCAGCAGCTCAGCGTGTTGAGGATGGCCAGCGTCACCAATGCCGGCGTTCCCAGGGGCAGCATCACGTGCCACCAGACCTGCAGCAGCGAGGCCCCGTCGATCCGCGCCGCTTCGATCAGCTCGCGCGGCAGCCCGGAGTAGAACGCCGTCATCATGTAGACCGAGAAAGGCAGGAAAAATGCGGTGTAGGACAAGATGAGCCCGATGTGCGTGTTGACCAGGTTGAGGGCAAGCATCGTGCGCATGAAGGGCACCAGCACGACCTGCACGGGGATCATCAGCGACGACAGGATTACCGCGAACAGGAAGCGCCGATAGGGAAAGCGCAGCGACGCGAGGGCGAAGCCGGCCATGGAAGACACGACCATCAACAGGATGACCGCCCCGAGCGTCGCAATCACGGAATTGAGGAAATACTCATCAAGGTGCGCCCGGGTCCAGGCTTGCACGAAGTTGTCGAGCGTGGGCTGCACGGCGAGCCCGAAGCGGTCGAGCATGTAATCGTGACGTGTCTTGAGCGCGTTGTTGACGGCGAAAAAGATCGGGTAGAGGCAGCTCAAGGCCAGCAACCCCATCGGGATCGCCGCGATCCTCAGGGTCAGCCGCTGTCGTTTTCCTGCTCCTGACACGACCTCTCCTTCAGATGTTCGCGTTGCGCGACAAGATGCGAATCTGCAGCCATGCGAGAATGCTCGTCATGAAAAACAGGACCATCGAGACAGCCGCGGCGTAGGCGGGCCGGTTGAGCTTTCCCTGTGCGGCCCAGATCAGATATTCGGGCACCGTCGTCGCCGTGCCGGGTCCGCCGCCGGTCAGCACGTAGATCAGGCCGAACATCGAAGTCAGCAGGCCGATGGTCGTGATCACCGTCGAGAACTCGATGATGGGGCGAAGCTCCGGGATGATGACATGCCACCAGATCTGCCACATCTTGGCGCCGTCGAGACATGCCGCTTCTACCATTTCCTTGGACACGGTCGACAGCCCGGCAAGGAAGATCAGCACACCCATGCCGAAGGTCGACCAGCATTGGATCGCCAGCGTCACCGGAAGTGCGGTCGCCGAGTGGCCCAGCCAGTCCACGCCGCTGATCCCCGCGATGCCCAGCAACGCGTTCAGATTGCCATTGAAGCTCAGCACCACGCTGAAAATAGACCCGATGATGACGCTCGAGAGAATGGCGGGAAAGAAATAGACGGAGCGGAAAAACGTGCGCCCCGGCACGCCTTGGTGGATCAGGATGGCCAGCAGCATCGGGATGGTCACAAAGATCGGCACCGAAAGCAGTACCACGACGGCGTTGGCCATGGCGGAGCGGAAATTCGGGTCGTCCAGTGCGCGCAGATAGTTGCCGGCGCCGATGAACTGGCCCGGGTCGGTCGACGTCGCGCTGGTCAGGGAGATGCCAAACCCCCAGAACAGCGGAAAGATGCGAAACACCAGGACAAGCAGGATGGCCGGAAGCAGGAACAGCACCGCAACGCGCGCCTCTGTCCGGCGGCTCCGGCCTGGGCGGGTACGGGTCCGCGTGGCTTGGCCAGTCTGGTGTAACGAATTGGCGGTCATGGGCACGTCACTGATGCGGGGACGGGGGCGCGTCGCAGCGCCCCCACTGTCTGCGTGAGAAGATTGCTATTGCGGCTTGGCTTCAGCCTGGACCTTGTCCAGCGCCGTCGCGGCCTGGTCCACGGTGGTTTCACCGTTGAACAGGAGCTGGCTCTGGTGGTGCCATTCATCGAGCTCGGCCGCTGAAGAATTGGCATGCGTGGTCGGAACGGCTCTGGTCGCAAGCCAGCCCATGATCTGCTTGAGGCCAGGGCTGTCAATGCCGGATGTGTTGACTTCGGTGTTTGCTGGCACCGAGCCGGTGTCGTTGACCAGGTATGACAGGACTTCCGGCGAAGCGAGGATTCGCACCGCGTCGACGGCGAGATCGATGTTCGCGGAGTCCTTGTTCACGCCGTAGCCAACGCCGCCGTCAAGCGGTACGCCAGGGGCACCTTCATGCTGATCGGCAGCAACGGTCGGCGAGGGCATGGGATAGACCCCGACCTTGTCGACGCCCATGTTGGTCTCGAACTGCTTCCAATGCGCGACGTTGGAGAGCAGACCCATCACGTTGGCTCCGACACCTTGCTCGAAGAGGGCGAACTCATCCATGAACATGGTCTGCGAGTTACCGCCCTCCTGGTACCAGCCATTCTTGGCGGTATCGACCCAGGCCTGCAAGATCGCCTTGATCGGCGGATCCGACCAATGGAGCTTGCCTGCCAGCCAATCGGCCTGTTGCTGCGCGGTCAGCGACTGGTTCGCCGCTTCCGAAAGGAAGAACTCGGCGTTGTAGCCTTCCTTGTTGGCCATCATGAAGCATGCGGGTTTACCCTGCGCCTTCAAGGCGTCGCAGACCTTGGTCAGTTCGGCCCAACTCGTCGGCGGCTTCTCCGGATCGAGCCCTGCGGCCTTGTAAAGCGCTTTGTTGTAGTAGACGACGTGACCCTGCAGCGTCGTCGGGATGAAGTACAGCTTGCCATCAGGTCCGGTGAACGCGGACTTTCCAACGAGCTTCGGGATCAGGTCGGGCAGCTTGTCGTCGAGCGGGATCAGCCCGCCGACCAGGGCCTTGGCCTGGGCGCCGCCATTGGCCCAGATGACGTCAGGGCCGGCCTTCGAAGCGAGCGCGGTGCCCAGTAGCGTGTAGTACTCGGCGTCCGGTTGAGACAGGAGGTTGAGAGTTGCTCCCGGGTGCGCGGCCTCGAATGCGGCCTTCGCGTGATCGTAGTATGTCGCGTGGGCGGCATCGTCCACGTTGACGTCCCAGACGGTGATCTCCTGGGCCAGCGCCGGCGACGCCACCACCATGGTCGCAATAGCGGTCAATATCTTCAGCTTCTGCACGTCATTCCTCCCTTTTTATCTACCAGGCCTTCGCTTCATCCAGCGCTCGCTGCGAGTTTGGGATCCCGTCAACCCGCGGGTTGACGGGCGCTTCACCAAGGTCTTCGCGCGACAGGATTTCGGGGCGCGTCCAATCCAGACGCCCGGTCTCCGACAAGACCAGCCCATGGCCCGTTCGATCGGGCGCATGAATCCAGCCGTCATGAATTTCGATTGTTTGCTCGACCAGGTGATCGAAGTTCTGGAACGAGTATTCGAGCCACTCGACTTCGGGCAGCGCACAGGCCATGTGTACGCCGATTTCGAGAAACGTATTGCCAAGCGTCACCGGAACGCCGAGTTCGGCTGCCAGCCAGCCGATCCGCATCACGTCCGTCACCTGCCCATGGACATTCAGCATGTCGGTTGCGCCGGCCTGCATCAACAGGCGCTTGCCGGCCGCATCGAGGTATTCGCCTGAATTGATCATGGTCCACGGCGTTGCCGCCTTGAGGTTGCGAAGGCCGTCGAAGTCATGGCGCAAGATAGGGTCCTCAACCCATAGCAAATCATAGCCAAGGCTATGAATTTTCTGCAGTTTTACCGATGCCTCCTTGGCCCCCCAAGCCTCGTTTGCGTCAATCATGATCGACGAGCCGGGCCGCACCGTCTTTCGCAACAGCTCCAGCCGGGACAAATCCCGGTCGAAATCGGGATGCCCCACCTTGATCTTGAACGCGCGATAACCAAGCGCCTCGGCATGGGCAAAGAACGCTTGGAATTCATCGTCGCTGAGGTGGAAATCGAGACCGGATGCGTAGGCTTTCACGCGTTTGCGTCGGCTCCCCAGGAGCTCGTGCAACGGCAGGCCGACCAGCTTCGCACTCAGATCCCACAACGCAACCTGGAGGGCTTCCTCGAAAGGTAAGCCGAAGGCGCGCCTGTTTCCGCCGCGGGGCCGCTGGACCCGATGCACGAGCCCCAAAGGCGATTGCCCTGCGAGATCGGGCCAAGCCTCCTCTTCAAAAACACGAACGATCTCGGCCTGGTCCGGCAAGGGGTGAAACAGGCTCTGGACAAAGCCCAGCCCGACCAGGCCATTCTCGGCAACGAGCTCAAGCGCGGCCACGTGTGCCGCATCGATGCGGACCTGACTGTCACCGATGGTCCGGTCACGAGCGAATTGATAGCGGGTAATGCGATACTCGGCGATGCGCATACTGCGTCTCTGATATGTCAGAATGCGCTTTAGATATTTCAGTTTTGGAAAAGAGGCAAGCGGCCAGGCGCAAAACCGTCCGGCAGGCAGGCACGCAAATGCAGTGGGCGACGCTTCGTCGACCGGTTAGCGGCCCTGGCTCGATGGCCGCGCGACGACCTGCAAGCAGCCCAGGATACCGGTTGCGCGCAGCGCAGTACCCCGGTCAGTCGTATCCCTGCAAAGGTCCATTGATAACCGGCAATGCGATACTTTACGATGGCACGGCCGGTAATGTTTCAGAATCATGTTTAGATATTTCAGATGCGAGGTCAAAAGTGGCGCAGCACGACGATCAGTCCGATGGGGCCGCCGGGGCGGCAGCCGGCCAACGCCTTGGCGATCGTGCCTACACGCGCATTCTTGAGACACTGTTTGAGCGGAAGATCCCCGCGGGGGCCTTTCTGTCGCAAGGCGATCTTGTCGAAATGCTGCAAATCCCGGTTGCGCCGCTGCGCGATGCGCTCAAGCTGCTCGAGGCAGAGGGGATCGTCATCATCCATTCGCGCTCGGGCATCCAGTTCGTCAAGCCCGGGTTCGAACTGACCAGGTCGACCTACCAGTTTCGCAGCATTCTGGAGCGTGCAGCGACAGGGGTTTACGCGCAAACCGCGGACGAGGCGGACCTGGCGGAACTGGAAAGACGTCATTTGGCGGTCATCGAGGAGATCGAGCGCGGTGGGCTCACCGACCTGGTCAGGGCCGACCTCGAGCAACTCGAGACCTTGCTGCATCACTCCATCATTGCCAGCCTGAACAATCCATTGATCGACAGTTCCTACAAGCGGCTTCACAACTACGTCCGGCTGATCCGGCTGGACAGAAAGGTCACCGTGCCTCTCGTGCTGCAATCCCTGCGCGAGCACATGCAGGTCATCCTGGCATGCAAGGCACGCGACCCGGAGGCGGCTGCGGCGGCCATGCAGGCGCATCTGGCCTCGGCCCTGCAGCGCGGTCTGGGCCTCTACTACGGCTACTAGGCTGACTGAGATCCCACGAAGCGGGCCAACAGTGACGCGGCTTCGGTGCCCGCCACGCCAAGGTCGCGGACGCTGCTCATGTGATTGGCCGCCGCAAGGGTCGTGCGCGAGACAGCCAGCCCTTGGTTTTCCAGGTGGCTCGTGAACATCGCGGCCTGGCTGTGGAAGGGCGGCGTCTCATCGGCGCCGACCGAGATCTCTACGGCCACGGATGGATCGAAGCTGTGGTTGATCGGCGAGAACCGGCGGGCTTCTTCGTCGGTGATCGCGATCTCGGCGGCAAGGAATGACATTTGCAACGGCTTCAGGTCGTAAAGGCCGCCGAGCAGCAGCGCAGCTTTGATGCCGGACGGCCGGTCGTCGCCGTCGAAAAGCATCGTTGCCAGCTGCGCGCCGGCGGAATGACCGCTAACGGTCAGCAGATCGGGATCGCCGCCATGGTCCGCGATATGGTCAAGCACCCATCGCTTGGCGCGGCGCGTCTGGTCAACGATTTTTGCCATCCTGACTGCTGGCATCAGCGCATAGTCGACGATGACTGCGATCGCACCGGCGTTCGTGACGGTCTCGGCGACATAAGAATAATCACGCTTGGAGAACATGCGCCAATAGCCGCCGTGAATGAACATATGCACCGGCAGGCGGTCCCGTTTGCCCTCGGGAAAGAACAGATCGATGGTCTCGGTGGCGTCATCTCCGTAGGCGACGTCGCCGACCATTGGCACGTTCGCCCTGCTATCTTCGCTTCTGCGCACGATCTCGGCGACGATGTCGTCGAACTCGACCACATGATCGCGAATGCGAAACGGATCTTTGGCGTGTCCGCTCACAGGGTTACGGCGATGTACTTCGCCTCCATGAACTCGGCAACGCCGTGCTTTTGACCACCTTCGCGGCCCAGTCCGCTCTGCTTGACGCCGCCAAAGGGCGCCGCCGGATCCGACATCAGGCCGCGGTTCAGGGCGATCATGCCCGCCTCGATCTTCGATGCCACGCGCATCCCCCTGGCCAGGTCGCGCGTGTAGATATAGGCAGCGAGACCGTATTCGGTATCGTTGGCCCTCGCGATGGCGTCCGCCTCGCTGTCGAAGCGCATGATCGGAGCCACGGGGCCGAATATTTCCTCATGGATCATGGCGGCGTCAGTGGAAACGTCGCGAAGCACCGTTGGCGGGTAGAAGTAGCCCTTGCCTTCGGCAATCGCTCCGCCGCACAGAACCTTGGCGCCACGGGCGACCGCGTCCTGGACGAGACGATCGATCTTGTCCACGGCCTTGCTGGTGATCATCGGGCCGCACTCGGTTTCCGGGTGTGTGCCAGGACCTACATTGAGGGCAGCCATGCGTTTGCACAGCCCATCGGCGAAGGCATCATGAATGCCGGCCTGCACGTAAAGCCGATTGGCGGCGGTGCAGGCCTCGCCGGCATTGCGCATCTTGGCAACCATCGCACCGTCGAGCGCTGCTTCCAGGTCGGCGTCGTCGAAGACAATGAACGGTGCATTGCCGCCAAGTTCCATCGAACAGGAGATGACGTGCTTGGCGGCTTCGGCCAGGAGCACCCGGCCGATACCGGTCGAGCCGGTGAATGACAGTTTTCGCACGCGTGGATCGGCCAGCATGGCAGCCGTCACCGGCCCCGGCGTCGAGGTCGTGAGCACGTTTACGACGCCGGGCGGCACGCCGGCTTCCTCGTAGAGCGCTGCAAGCGCATAGGCCGTCAGTGGCGTCTCGCTGGCTGGCTTCAGGATCACAGTACAGCCGGCCGCGAGCGCCGGCGCGATCTTGCGCGTCGCCATGGCTGCCGGAAAATTCCATGGCGTGATGAGCACGCAAATGCCGATGGGCTGGTAGTCGACAATGATCCGGTTGGCGCCCGAGGGCGCAAGGCCGAACTCACCGCTGATGCGGACCGCCTCCTCGGCGTTCCAGCGAAAGAACTCGGCGGCGTAGGCGACCTCACTGCGCGCGTCACGCAGCGCCTTGCCGTTCTCCAGCGAGATCAGCGCAGCCAGTATCTCCGCCCGTTCGGTCATCAGTTCGAAGC